>NZ_BOCG01000399.1 GCF_016587775.1 Lactobacillus nasalidis
CGGCACCACCTGGACGAAGACGACGGCCAGCGACAAGCGGCCGCTGCTGATGGTTTACTGGCCAAGCCGGCCGATTTTCGTGGACTACTTGAACTTCATGAAGAAGAACGGCTTCGTCAGTGCCAAGCGCAACTTCACGACCAGTGACAAGACCAGCGACTTGTTCAACGCGGCCAACCAGGTTCAAAAGAACGTCGAAAAGCAGATCTCCAGCAAGAAGAGTACTACTTGGCTGAAGACTTTGATGACTGAGTTCAAGAACACGGAAAGCATTTGGACCAAGGATAGCGAAAACGAGGACTTTGGCGGTCTTCAATTCCAGGGCGGATTTTTGCGCTATGACAATTCCAGCTTGACCCCGTGGGCTAACTCCAACTACCGGCTGCTGGGCCGTTACCCGAAGAACATCAAGGGCGACACGGACAAGCAGAAGGAATTCCTGCTGGCCAACGACATTGACAACTCCAACCCAGTAGTTCAAGCAGAACAGCTCAACTGGATGCACTACCTGCTTAACTACGGGACCATCACTGCCAAGGACGACGATGCCAACTTTGACTCAATCCGTTTGGACGCAGTGGACAATGTCGATGCCGACCTGCTCAACATTGCCGGGGACTACTTCAAGGACGTCTATGGCGTTGACACCGACGCCAAGTCAAACGCCCACTTGAACATCTTGGAAGACTGGGACTACTCCGACCAAGACTACGTCAACCGGATGGGTAACCCGGAAATTACGATGGACGACCGCTGGAAGAGCTCAATTATTTCCGCGATGAACGATGGTGGAAAATTGTCCGATGTGATCGGGACCGATGGCGAAAGCTCAATGGTCAACCGGTCAAAGCTGGACGGGTCAGAAAAGGTAACGCCTAACTACACCTTCATTCGGGCTCATGACAACATGTCTCAAGAAAACATCCAGCAGGCTATCAAGGACGTAACCAAGAGCAGCCAGTATCCAAACGGTAAGGACTACACGACCTTTACTGAAGCAGAGGAAAAGAAGGGGCTGGATGCTTATCGGAAAGATCAGCAGTCCACGAGCAAGAAATACAACCTGCTCAACATTCCATCATCTTATGCCTTGCTTTTGACCAACAAGGACACCATCCCGCGGGTTTACTATGGCGACTTGTACTTTGACGGCAACCAGTACATGGCTGAAAAAGGCATTTATTATGACGCCATGACCAACCTGCTGCAGGCCCGGGTCAAGTACGTTGCTGGTGGCCAGAGCATGGCAGTCGACAGCAACAACGTTTTGACCAGCGTCCGTTATGGCAAGGGCGTCAAGTCTGCCAGTGACCAAGGGACTGATGAAAGCCGGACTGAAGGGATCGGCATTATTACCAGCAACAACTCCAGCTTGAGCTTGGGCAATAGTGACAAGGTGGTTCTGCACATGGGCGCGGCTCACAAGAATCAAAAGTACCGTGCCTTGCTTTTAACCAACAGCAGCTACGACTCAAAGAACGACGGCACCAGCCAGGCTTCAACGGGCCTGATCAGCTATGCCAGCGATTCTGGAGCGCCAACGGCCACGACTGATGACAACGGTGACTTGACCTTTACCAACAAGAATCTGACGGTTGACGGCAAGACTGAAGAAAACACGGCGGTCAAGGGGACGAAGAACCCTTGCGTTAACGGTTATTTGGCCGTTTGGGTTCCAGTTGGCGCCAAGGATGACCAGGACGCGCGGACTAAGGCAAGCACCAGCACGACCTCATCAAGCTCACACTACCGTGTCAACGACGCTTTCGACTCAAACCTAATTTTTGAAGGCTTCTCAAACTTCATCTACCAGCCAACGACGACTAGCGAGCGGACCAACGTGCAGATTGCCAAGAATGCTTCTTTCTTCAAGCAGCTGGGCGTAACTTCATTTGAAATGGCGCCGCAGTACGTTTCAAGCACGGACCGGACCTTCCTTGATTCGACCATCTACAACGGCTACGCCTTTACCGACCGTTACGACCTGGCTTTGAGCAAGAACAACAAGTACGGTTCAGCCGAAGACCTGCGCAACGCCATCAAGGCTTTGCACAAGCAGGGCCTGCAGGTCATGGCCGACTGGGTTCCAGACCAGGTTTACAGTTTGCCGGGCCAAGAAGCCGTAACGGCAACGAGAGTTGACGACTACGGCAATGACTGGCCAACGACCAGTCTGAGCAAGGTGGTTTATATTGCCAATACGATCGGCGGTGGCCAGTACCAGAAGCAATACGGCGGCCAGTTCCTGGATGAGCTGAAGAAGAAATATCCAGATCTTTTCAGCAAGGTTCAGGCCTCTACCGGCAAGCCGATGGATACAAGCGTCAAGATCACTGAGTGGTCGGCCAAGTACATGAACGGGACCAACATTTTGCACCGGGGATCAGGCTATGTCCTGCGCTCAAGCAGCAGCTACTACAACATTGGCTACAGCAAGGACGGCAATAAGATTGCCCAGTACCTGCCGGTGCAGCTGGCTACGGGCAAGGGGCAAGAAAAGATCGGCCTGATTGCCAGCGGCAAGAACTACAGCTACTACGATGAAAACGGCAAGAAGAAGACGAGTTCATTTGTCCAAGACAGCGTAGGCAACTGGTACTACTTCGACAAGAATGGCAACATGGTCAAGAGCAGCAGCTTTGTAAACGTGGGCAGCGGCAGCAGCGCCGGAACTTACTTCTTCATGAGCAACGGCGTTTCGTTCAGAGGCGGTTTGCTGAACAACGGCTCACACACCTACTACTTCGACAAGAACGGCCGGATGGTCAAGAATAAGACCGTTAAGAGCGGTGAATACACTTATACCTTGAACAAGAGCGGCTACTTGTCTTCAGAGAAGTACACTGCGGCTTCTAAGAACAAGGCAACCACGAACAACACGTTGGGTGCTGCTAAGAAATAATTTTGTGCTGATATTTTTGTAAAAAGAAAAAAGAACAAAGGAAACAGAAAATGAATTACTCAAAGAAAGGCAAGTTTGCCTGGTTGATGACAGGTGCGGCCCTTTTGGCGACTTTGACCAGTCTGCCATTTAGTCAGTCCGTTTCTGCCGCTAACGCTAAAAAGAACGGCTGGCAGAACACTAAAGTGGGCCGGGTTTACTACCGGAACGGCAAGAAAGTGACCAGCAGCTACTTGGTCAGCGGTGGTTATGTTTATTACCTCAAGAAAAACGGGGTAATGATCAAGAACAAGACCAGCAAGATCAAGGGCACGAAGGTCAAGTTCGACAAGAACGGGCACGTGACCAGCTTCAGAGGCAAGACCAAGATCAACAGTTCTTGGTACTACTTCACCAAGACCGGGAAGATGGTCAGAAACAAGACTGTCAAGGGCAGCAAGTACGTCTACCACTACTCAAAGAGCGGCAAGCTGCTGTCAGCCCTGTCAAGCCTCAAGGGCAAGACTTACTACATTGATGCTGCCAGCGCCAAGCCGCGGAAGAACTTCATGTACAAGTCCGGCTCCAAGTGGTACTACTTTAACTCCGCCGGCCTTGGCAGCACTTCATTCAAGATGAGCTTCACGAAGCAGGGCAGCTTGGTAAATACCAACAAGACTTTTGCGCAAAACAACCAAGCTTACAGCTTGACCAGCGCAAGCATCGACAATGTTGATGGCTACCTGACTGCCGACAGCTGGTACCGTCCAAAGAAGATCTTGAAGAACGGCACCACCTGGACGAAGTCAACGGCCAGCGACAAGCGGCCGCTGCTGATGGTTTACTGGCCAAGCCGGCAGATCTTCGTGGACTACTTGAACTTCATGAAGAAGAACGGCTTTGTCAGCGCAAATGCTGACTTTAAGACCAGCGACAAGACCAGCGACTTGTTCAACGCAGCCAACCAGATTCAAAAGAACGTTGAAAAGCAGATTACCAGCAAGAAGAGCACTACTTGGCTGAAGACCTTGATGACTGAGTTCAAGAAGACTGAGTCAATCTGGACCAAGGAAAGTGAAGATGAAAACTATAGCGGGATGCAGCTGCAGGGCGGCTTCTTCCGCTATGACAACTCAGACCTGACTCCGTGGACGAAATCCAGCTACCGCTTGCTGGGCCGCTATCCAGCTTATCTGACTGGCGACGACAAGAACGTATTGACGGAATACCTGCTGGCCAACGATATTGACAACTCCAACCCGGTAGTTCAGGCAGAACAGCTGAACTGGATGTACTACCTGCTTAACTTCGGGCAGATTACCGGGGGCAGCCAAGACAGCGATGCGCACTTTGACTCAATCAGAGTTGACGCCGTTGACTTTACGGATGCTGACTTGATCAACATCATGGGTCAGTACTTCAAGGCAGCTTACGGAATGAACTCTGATGCCAAGTCAAATGCCCACTTGAACATCCTGGAAGGCTGGAATTCTGCTATTCCAGCGGCAATCAACAAAATGGGCAACCCAGGCTTGAACATGGACGACTCCTTGCGGCAGTCAATCAACAATTCTTTGAACTCCAACCCAGACAGCTTGTCAGCTTCAGATAAAACTGACCGTTTGAAGAAGCTGATCAGCGGTTCTCTGGTTAACCGGGCTAGCGACAGCAGTGAAGGCACTGCAATGCCTAACTACTCCTTCATCCGGGCCCACGACTCAAATTCACAGGACCAGCTGCGGCAAGCAATTCACGATGCTACCGGGCAGCCTTACGGGCAGTTTACGCAGGCTGAGGAAGAAAAGGGGATTGATCTCTACTTAAAGGATCAAAACTCAACTGAAAAGACCTACAATCTTTACAACATGCCGGCCGCTTACTCTCTGCTTTTGACCAACAAGGATACTATTCCGCGGGTTTACTACGGGGACATGTATGCTGACGGCGGCCAGTACATGGCCAAGAAGACCCGCTACTACCAAGCAATCAGCAACCTGCTGAAGTCACGTGTCAAGTATGTTGGCGGTGGCCAGAGCATGAGCGTTGATGAAAACGGCGTTTTGACCAGCGTACGTTACGGCAAGGGCGTCAAGTCTGCCAGCGATCAAGGTACCGAGGAAAGCAGAACTGAAGGTATCGGGGTAATCATCAGCAACAACTCTGACCTGTCCTTAGGTTCAAACGACAAGGTAGTGCTGCACATGGGTGCTGCCCACAAGAACCAAGAATACCGTGCAGTTCTTTTGCCAAGCAGCAAGGAACTTGACAATGGGGCAGTTACTAACAGCTACCTGCAAAGCTACAGCAGCGACACTAACGCTCCAAGAGCCAAGACTGACGACAAGGGTGACCTTGTCTTCACCAACCAGGACTTGAAGCAAGACGGCAAGAGCGAGGAAGGCACGGCAATCAAGGGTTACTCAAACCCTGACATGAAGGGTTACGTGGCAGTTTGGGTACCGGTTGGCGCCAAGGACAGCCAAGATGCCCGGACCAAGGCCTCAAGCAGCACCAAGAGCTCTACGTCTGCTTATGAATCAAATGCGGCCTTTGACTCAAACGTCATCTTTGAAGGCTTCTCAAACTTCGTTTACTACCCAACTAAGTCCAGTGAAGCTGCCAACGTGCAGATCGCGCAAAATGCTTCTCTGTTCAAGGACCTGGGGATCACTTCCTTCGAAATGGCTCCGCAATACGTTTCAAGCAAGGACAAGACTTTCCTGGACTCAACGATCGACAACGGTTATGCCTTTGACGACCGCTACGACGTGGCTTTGAGCGGAAACAACAAGTACGGTTCAGCAGAAGATCTGCGCAATGCTTTGAAGGCCCTGCACAAGCAAGGTCTGCAAGTAATGGCCGACTGGGTTCCAAACCAGATCTACAACCTGCCAGGCAAGGAAGCAACGACTGTTACCAGAAGTGATGACTTTGGCCGTGATATGGGCTCAGACAGCTTGAAGAAGTTTGTCTACATCACCAACAGCATCGGTGGCGGTACTTACCAAAAGAAGTACGGTGGTGCCTTCCTGGCAACTCTGCAAAAGAAGTACCCGCAGCTGTTCAAGACCAAGCAGATTTCAACCGGCAAGCCAATGGACCCGAGCGTCAAGATTACCGAATGGTCTGCTAAGTACATGAATGGTACCAACATCTTAAACCGTGGTGCAGGCTATGTTCTGAAGAACCCTGCAGGTACTTACTACAACGTCGGCTACAGCAAGAAGGATGGCAAGCAAAGCTACAAGATCAGCCAATACCTGCCTGAACAGCTGACTGGCAGCAGCCTGACGAAGAAGGGCAGCAGCTATGTTTACTACGACGACAATGGCAAGCAGGCCAAGAATACTCTTGTTAAGGACGATGCCGGCAACTGGTACTACTTCGACAAGAACGGCAATATGGTCAAGTCCAGCAAGCTGACCAGCATTAAGACGACCAGCGCAACTGGAACTTACTTCTTTGCAGCCAACGGCCTGTCATTCAGAAAGGGTTTGCTGAATGATGGCAAGCACACTTACTACCTTGCTGCCAATGGGCAGCTGCTGAAGAACCAGACCGTAAAGGTTGGTCACTACACTTACACTTTGAATTCCAAGGGATACGTAAGCAGCGAGCAATACAAATAAGGCCAAAAACAGCTATCCGGCAGGATAGCTGTTTTAGTATAAAAAATAAGCTAGAATAGAAGCGTTGGTTTTATTAGGAAAAGAAAATGGAGTGAGTTTTTTGAAGAAACGGAAAGATATCAAAAAGTTGTTGTTGGCGTCGGCAATCCTGCTGGCTTTTGGAATCGGGCAGCAGGCTGAGCCCCTGCAGCCGGTGCAAGCTTCCCGGCAGGTTAAGAAGGCGAAAAAGAGCAAGAAAACCAAAAAAGCTAAGAAAGTCAAGAAAAGCAGGGTCTCTTTAAGCAAGAAGAAGCTGAGCCTGCTGCAAGGCAAAACTGCCCGTTTGTATCTAAAAAACAGCAAGAAAAAGACCTATTGGCGAAGCTCGAACAAGAAGATTGCCACAGTCTCTTCAAAGGGAAAGGTCAAGGCGGTTAGGGCCGGGACAGCCAAAATTACGGCTAAAAACGGCAAAAAACGCTACAGCTGTGTAGTTAAAGTTACTGCTTCTAAGAAAACACTGACTTTAGCAGCGAATGACGGATCTGGCCGCAAGAAAAAGCTGACTTTTACCCTGGGCAAGAAGCTTCTTTTGCCAAAGACCAGTTTTGAAAGAGCCGGCTACAGGTTCTTGAATTATGCTGTGGCCGCAAATGGGAAGGGAAAGAAGTATCAGCTGAGCCAGGCTTACGTCTTTAAGAAGAATACGACCTTGTATGCCCAGTACCAGAAGCTGGAAAACTACACTATCCAGATCGCTGCGGGCCAGGGCTTTGGGCAGAACATTACCCTGCATGAACAAGAAGGCGACAAGGTAACTCTGCCAGAGACGGGCTTTAACAAGCCAGGCTACATCCTGGTTTCATTTAATACCGCGGCAGATGGCAGCGGTGAAAAGTACGATTTAGGCGGCAGCTATGCTTTAAAGAATACGACGCTTTATGCCCAGTACCGGAAACTGGAAAACTACACGATTCAGTTCGACGCGGGCCAGGGCTTTGGGCAAAAAGTGACCTTGCAAGAGCAAGAAGGCGACAAAACTACTTTGCCAGAGAGTGGCTTCAGCAAGCCGGGCTACGCTCTTGATTCCTTCAACACGCAGGCAGACGGCAGCGGTGAAAAGTATGATTTGGGCGCTAGCTATGAATTAAAAGACGTCACCCTGTATGCCCAGTACCGCAAGCTGCCGGCAAGCGCAAACCCGGAGCGGAACTTGGGCTTGTGGGGCGTTGACTCCGCGGGGAATTTTTACCAAAGCAAAAAGGAACTGACGACCGTTGATTTTGTAAAGGCGGACCAGAGCAAGTACCTGGCCTTAGACAATTACTTTGACTACCAGATCAAGGCTCTTAAATACACGAATGACGACCAGCCAAGCTATGTCGGCGTGCAGGCCAATTGGTCAAAGCAGGGAATCATCCTGGACCCGGGCTACAAGTACTTGATCATGGTGAGAAAAAGCAGCCAGGCCGAGATTTCAGAAAGTGAAATTGCGGACATCGCCAAGCTGGTCCGACTGGAAAACGCCGATGTGAAGACGCAGAGCACGGCTGGCGCGGCTAAGGCGCCGGTCAAGTTCATTGCCCACCGGGGCTACAGCACCAAGTATCCGGAAAACACGACCCTGGCTTTTGAAAAAGCTGGCGAGGAAGCCGGCATCTGGGGGATTGAGACCGATGTGGCCAATACTTCAGACAACAAGCTGGTCATTCTGCATGACAATACCTTGGCGCGGACGACTGACATCAGCCAGGATGATCCGAATTATGGCAAAAATATCAACGATATTCCTTTTGACCAGGCGGAAAGTTACAAGATCAAGGGCGTGCTGGACGGAATCGATAAAGACCAGGTCTATGATGACCTGCATCTGCCGACTTTGCGCCAGTACCTGGACATCTGCAAAAAGTACGGCAAGGAAGCCTTTCTGGAACTGAAGAACATCAACAATATGGATGCCTTGAAAGAGCTGGTTAAGGAAGTCAACGAGGCGGGGATGCAGAAACAGACGACCTTGATTTCCTTTAACATTGGCGAATTGGAGGAAGTCAGAAACGCGATTCCTGGCGGCGAAGGAATCGCCATGATGGGGATTTACAACCGCCACTTGACGGACAACGACTATATTTTCCTGGCGCACTTAAACGCGGGGGCTGACCGCAACAAGGACACCACGACGATTGACGATATTCTCGCGGCCCGCAAGTATGGCGTGGATTACGGGATCTGGACGGTTTACCATAACGATGATGCCGTTGCGGACATGATTAAAAATGGTGCAAGCAAGGTTACCTTGAATGACGCGGAATTAGTCGCGTCGATGAGTGCCATCGTTGAGAACTAAAAAAACAGCTGTCTCTTCGGAGACGGCTGTTTTTGTTTGGAGTCAGGTTTGATTTTTTGGATTAACGAGTTTTGACAGACTTGGCCTTTGACCAGGCAGAGTAGTAGGTCTTGCCAGAAAGCTTGCGGTAGGAGCGAAGTTGGACATAGTACTTCTTCTTGCTCTTCAAGCTGGAAACTGTGATCTTCGTTGCCTTGGCACTCTTGGTCTTGGACTTAGCCATTGATGAAGCTGTGCTGTAGCGAACTTGGTAGCCAGAAACAGACTTGGCCTTCTTCCAGCTGCCGACAAAGGCCTTCTTGCTGCCCTTCAAGCTGGTAAATTTGCTGCTTGCGACAACTACTTTCTTGGCTTTCTTTACCTTCTTGGTGGTAGTTTTCTTAGTAGTAGCCTTCTTGGTAGTAGCCTTCTTAGTAGTGGCTTTCTTAGTAGTAGTCTTTGTGGCAGAACTAGAATTGTTAGTATCTTTCTTGTTAGTTGAGCTATTAGAGCTACCTTGTTTTTGCTTGTTGTCAGAGCTACCTTGGTTTTGTTTGTTGTCAGTGTTTTGCTTAGTTTGAGCAAGAACTAATTCAGCTTTAGCATGTGCAAGCTTCTTTTTAGCAGTTTCCAATTGTTGCTTTAAAGAATCGACCTTCTTTGAAGCATCACTTTGTGCCTTAGATGCAGAATCATAAGCTTGTTGAGCTGTCTGGAGTTTTTGCTTTAAGTTACCTAATTCGGCTTTAACCGTGTCAGCATTTTGCTTCGCAGAAGCTAATTCAGCCTGGGCGGCATTCAAGTTTGCTTGAGTATCTTGAACTTTGTTGGCAGACATTTGAGCAAAAGTTTTTCTTTGCGGTAACAACGAATTTTCTATATCTAAATCTTTTTGAATCCAAGTATCATCTTCAATTTGATTTCTTAAATTGTCAATTGAGCTTTGTAAGTCACTGATTTTCGCTTGTAAGTCACTGATCTGTTGGTCCAATTCTTGGCTCTGCGATTGGAGTTGATCATAGACGCTTTGTTCAGTACTTGCATCATTTTTGGCTTGATCTAAAGCGGCTTGAGCTTGCTTAATGGCATCTTCTTTAGTAGTAATTTCATCTTGGCTTGGCTGAGCAACTTCATTAGTATCAAAGCTGCTTGGAACGCCAGAAGGGTTGATTGTCAAAAGGCAAACGTAGAACTTGTCATCTTGTGTAGTTACGGCAACCGAGAAGTAACCATTATTGTTGATGATATCCTTATAATTGTTAGGATCAGCCAATTCTTGAGTAACCAAGTCAAAGGCAGCTTTGGCGATTTCACTCATTGAGGTTGTTCCATAATCATAATAAGTTCGTACGTATCCGTTGATGGATACTTGGCTCCATCCAGTAACTTGTCTGTTTGCGGCAATATCGTATCCGATAACGGAAGATTGGTTAATGCCCATTTCAGTTGCAGCGGCGTTAATTGCATTATATTTTCTGAAGACATAGTTGCTGTTTTGATAGTCTTGCGTGTAACGCTTGGCATATTCAAGAGAACCATTAGTAATAGTCAACTTGTTTTGTGAACTGACTTGCGATTGGATCGATTCAATCAGGTTCTTCACGTAGAGACTCAGACGTTTGCTGTCAGAGTTTGACAAAGCTGATGGATCGTTGTAAACAGTGTCGCTTGCATCCCCATCAGTAAACGGGTAGGTGTGACTAGCTACAGCGTCTTGCAGATCTTTCTTAGCAGTATCCCAGTCAGTAGACTTGCCGGTTACATAGTTGATGTAGCTCTCAGGCAAGGTGAACTGTTCATTGACAGATTTTGCTTCACCTAAGTCTTTTTGAGCGTTTTGCAAGTTTTGTGTAGCAGCGTCGATTTGTGGTTGTTTTACGTTAAGAGCTTGTTGAGCAGCATCCAGTTTAGGACTCAGTTCATCCTTCTTCTTTTGTAAGTCGTTGATTTGACCTTGGTAATTATTGATATCTGAATTAGCAGAGTCAATTTGCGTGTTTATATCACTGTTCTTCTTATGAATTTCATCAAGTTTAGCTTGTTCACTGTTAATGTCGTTTTCAGCATCTGTCAGATCTTTTTGCCGGTCATTATTTTCTTTCACAGCGTCTTGGTATTCGTTGTTGGCATAATTAACTTCAGATTGCGCCTTATCAATGGCAGCTTGAGCAAGAGCATTGTTGGTATCTTCGTTGATAGTTGCATCATTAACTGCCTTTTTTGCCTTTTGCAGATCAGCATTCTTTTGGTCTAAGTCGCTGTTGGCCGTGCTCAGTTGGTCTTCAGCACTATTCAGTTGGCTTTGAGTTTGGTCAACTTCTTTTTGTGCTTCATTCACTTGCGTTTGAGCGCTAGCAACATCCTGACTTGAGCTCGTGCTCGTAGTTGCGTTGCTTGCTGCAAATACCGGATGGGTATTAGTAACTGCGAATGCAGAACCGGCTAAGCCAACAGAGGATACGAGCAGAACATTTTTTGAAATTTTCTTCATAATCATACATTCCTTAATTTATTAACACATATTGGACAAGTCGATTTTAGCACTCACTGGAACCGGATACAATACTTGATATAGTGGTTAACTTATGATACACCGCGCAAAAAAAGAGCTGCCCGCTAAGGCAACTCTTCTAATTATATTCGCGTTAATAGTTGGCCACCCGCTTGCGCAGGTCCATCATGTCTTCGAATTTATTGGCGAAAAAGCCGGCCGCGCCGTACTCGATGATCTTCTTGGCCCGCAGGGGACTGTCCACCGTCCAGATCCGCTCTGGCGTGTCCGTGTCAATCAAGCGCTTCGGGTGGATCCCCTTGAAGCCGTGCTCCTTGACAAAAGCCGCCGGGTTCTTGATTCGCTTGTCGGTCAGGAAGTTGTAGTTCCCCTCCGGCCGGATCGCCTGCGCGTGAATCAGCGTCTGCAAATTGAAGGAGGAGTAGATGATTTCCTGCTTGAACTTGAACTGGTCTGCCAAGGCAAAAATCTTCTCTGGCAGGCCCGGATAGTCAAACTTGTTGGTCTTCATCTCCAGGTTGAGCTGGCCTTCATAGCCAGTATCTTCAGCCATCTGGAACAAGTCCTTCAAGCGGGGAATTCGCTCGCCGTTGGCCAGCTGGTACTGGTCCAATTCCTCCAGGGTGAAGTCCTTGATCAGACCCTTGCCATTGGTGGTCCGCTTGATGTTTTCATCATGCATGATCACCGGCACCCCGTCGCGGGTCAGGTGGACATCGAATTCGATCCCCTCAGCTCCGTGCTTCATGCAGTAGGCAAAGCCCTCCAGAGAATTCTCCGGGAACTTGGCCGGATAGCCGCGGTGACCAAAAATCTTCGTTCTCATAGTATTTAATTGCGCTCCGTTTGCAAAATCATGAATGGATTAAAAAAGAAAAAGCTGAATTCGGCTTTTTCCTTTGTTCGCACATATTATAGAGCGTCCGCGTCAACTTGCAAGGCCTTCGCTCGTAAAAATTTGGTAAAAATTACAGCTTCAGCTGATTGTAGCTGGTCATCTTGATCTGCCCGGCATCGTCCATGACCAGCGTAGAGATGGACGAGTTCCGCGGGTGAACCGTCGTGTCGATTCCAGGAACCGCGAATCTCTGGGCCAGGGTCTTGATGGCAAAGCCGTGGCTGACCAGCAGAATGTTTTCTGCCCCGTCCAGCTGCTTGATCAGGTCAAAGCCCTTTTGCCAGCGGGCCCAGAATTCCTGACTGTCTTCAGCGTCGTGGTACGGGTCAGCCTCCTTGGTCCAGTCGGCGATCTGGTCGCAGCTGGCGTTCTTGGCCAGGTCAGCCGCATTGGAAAAGCCGTGGGCCGCGCCGACCATCCGCCAAGCCACGTCATTGTCCATTCCTTCAAAGTAGCCATAAAAATGCTCTCTGAAGTAAGGGTAGGCCAGGTGCTGCAGCAGGTCCTTGTTGCAGTTCTTCTCCATGATGATCTCGCAGGTCTCGCTAGCCCGGAGGGTGTTGCTGGACAGGGCAATGTCCAAAGGCAGGTCCTTCAAGGCCTCAGCTGCCTGCTCAGCGCCTTCTCGGCCTTCGTCAGTCAAAGGCGTGTCGCACCAGCCCTGCATCTTGTTGTATTTGTTGATAAAAGTCTTTCCGTGACGGATCAGATAAATGCGTTTCATGCTTATGATTTGCTCTTGTAGATCTTCTTAACCAGGGCGATGTCCTTTGGCTGGATCGTGTAGATCGACCCGGTCGGGTACATGACGCTGACGCCGGAACGGTGGTCCAGGCCGATAGCGTGGCCCAGTTCGTGTTCAACCGTGTTGACGATTCTGGCTTGCGTGTAGTTGTAATAGTTGCTTTCCAGATAGTAAGTATTCAGCGCCACCTGGGCTGAGTAGAGCCGGTTGCTGTGGCTGAGGTACTTGTAGGTGGTCAGGCCGGCGGCTCCGTTGTTCTTGGAGTCGGTCACGACCACGATCTGGGCGTTCTTTTTCTGCTTGGTCTGCTTGAAAGTGAAGGCGCCGGTCTGGTTCCAGGCGGCCATCGCGTTGACTGTAGCGTTGTACAGGTCTGTCTGCTTGACGGCGATGTAGACCTTGGCGGTGGCCTTAGGCCAGCGGTAGCCAGTCGTGTTCTTGGCCGCGGTCGTCTTGCTTTCGGTCACGATGGCGCTGCTCAGGTCCAGAGTCTTGCTCTTTAGGCCTTTTTGCTCCAGATAAGTGTTGGCCGTGCCCGCTGCTTCCAGCAGGAAAGTTTGGATTTGCTCATGGTAGTTGACCAGGACGCCGGCCATAACCGCTAAGATGAGCAGGTTCTTGATGAAATTCAAAAAACGTCGCATGAATTTCCTCCTTTGCGCTCATATTATAAGATTTGCGCTGGCTTTTGCCTAGTGAAAAGCTTGGAAAACTGCTTAAGCTTTTGTTAAAAGAGCTGTTGCTTTAGTTTTCTGCTGAAAAATGATAGAATATTAGGCAAGTTTTTTCGAAGAAAAGCTGTTGGAGTTATTTTTTAGAAAAGGTGTTTATTACATGGCAGAAAACTTAGACCGCAAAGCAGAACAAGCCCACTTGGACCAGGTCCTGCAAAAGATTGATCAAAAGGGGGACCAGCTCAAGCAGGCGATCGACAAAGACAAGGCCGAAGCCCGCAGCATCAGCGCCCACTTCTATGATGATATTCGCCTGGACTTTGACGACTACTCGACCTCAATGGACACGGCCCTGTCGATTCAGCAGCAGCAGCAGATGCTCAAAGAACGCGACAATGCCTGGCAGGTCAATGCCCGCGAGCTGTCCACCCTGAAGCGGCTGCACGTTCACCCGTATTTTGCCCGGGTGGACTTTGAAGAGGCCGGTGAAGAGCCCGAAAGCATCTACATCGGCCTGGCCTCCTTCATGGACGATGAAAACGAGCTGCTGATCTACGACTGGCGGGCCCCGATCTCCTCGATCTACTACGACGGCAAGATCGGCAAGGTGACCTACTACTCCCCGGAAGGGCCGGTGGAGGTCAACATGAGCAAAAAGCGCCAGTTCATGATCGAAGACGGCACGATCATCAACATGTTTGACACCGACGAAACCATCGGCGACCAGATGCTGATGGAAGTTTTGTCGGAAAAGTCTTCGATTCAGATGAAGTCGATCGTCAAGACCATTCAGAAGGAACAAAACAAGATCATCCGCGACACCAGCAGCGACCTGCTGTTTGTTCAAGGGGCGGCCGGGTCTGGCAAGACCAGTGCCATCCTGCAGCGGATCGCCTTCCTCTTGTACCGCTACCGGGGCAACCTCAAGAGCGGCAACGTGATCATGTTCAGCCCGAACCAGCTTTTTAACGACTATATCGAAAACGTCCTGCCGGAAATGGGCGAGCAGAACATGGTGCAGATGACCTACTGGCAGTTTGTGGCCCGCCGCCTGCCGAAGATGAAGGTGCAGAACCTCTTTGACCAGTTTGAAGACCGGCAGACCGACACGGCCATCGGCCGCTTCAAGGACTCTTTGGCCTTTTACAAGCTGGCGACGCGCTACGGCCAGCACCTGAACCAGTCGGGGATGATTTTCCGCAACATCTACTTCCGCACTAAGAAGAAGCCTTTCTTCAGCAAGGAAGAAATCAAGGAGCTCTATTACTCCTTCAATGAAAACTACAAGCTGGGCAACCGGATTGACGCCACCCGCGAGGAACTGATCCGCCGCTTGAACAAGCGGATCTCCAGCGAAGCCCGCAAGGTCTGGGTCAGCCGGGAAATCGAAGGGCTCAGCCATGAACAGATGCTGGACCTGTACGACCGGCCGGACCAGGAATTCTCCTCAGAAAAAGCCGAACGGGCCTTTTTGGGCAAAAAGATCGTCATCAAGCACCTCTCCAAGCTGGCCCGCCGGATCAACCACAACGGCTTTTTGAACCTGCGGGGCCAGTACCTGGCCTTTTTGCGGGTAGTGCCGAAGATGACCGACCTGGCTAAGTACGGGATCAGCGAAGAAGAATGGGACAAGCAGGTTGAAGAGGTCAAGGCCAAGTTCAAGAACCAGGAGATCGACCTCCGGGATGCTTCTGCCTACCTGTACCTTTACGACCAGATCATTGCCCGCCAGACCAACCTGGAAATGCGCTACTGCTTTATCGACGAAATCCAGGACTACTCTGCCTTCCAGCTGGCCTACCTGCGCTACAACTTCCCGCGGGCCAAGTTCACCATGCTAGGCGACCTCAACCAGGCGATTTTTACCAAGGACGAAAGCAGCAGCCTCTTAAAGCAGATCTCCGGCCTTTTTGACCCGGAGAAGACCCGGGTGGTGCAATTGACCAAGTCCTACCGGTCAACCAAGCAGCTGACCGACTACACCAAGCAGATCCTCCGCCACGGGGAGAAGATCGAAAGCTTCAACCGCCAGGGCCCTTTGCCGCAGGTCTGGGGCCGGGAAGACGAAGCCGGGGCCTTGGAGGCTTTAAAGAGCGCCTTGGCTGAAAACGACGGGCAAAAGCTGACCACGGCCATCATCACCAAGGACCTGGATGCTGCCAAAAAGCTGGCCGGCCAGCTAGCGGGCGGCTCAAGTCAGGTGCACCTGATCTCCAGCGCCAACCAGCGCCTGGTCG
>NZ_BOCG01000400.1 GCF_016587775.1 Lactobacillus nasalidis
CTGCCGACGCTGCCGGCATCAGTCTCAAAAGCAGCGACTTCACCCTGGTAGCCCCGCTCAGCCAGCTCTTTCAAGAAGCTGTAGGCAGGAACCGCTGGCTCCCCGCTCCAGACGGGAGCGGCCACGATAATCTGGTCGTAGCTGGCCACTGGTATCTGGTCGTGAGCGATGACCGGGTAGCTTTTGCTTTTCAGCTGGTCAATCGCCAGGTCCGCCACCTGCCGCATCCCCAGCTCATAGACGTGGCCGGGAACGGTTATTTCCAACAAGTCAGCCTTTTCTTTAGCCGCCAGCTTTTGGGCGGCTTTTTTCGTCGTGCCTGACCAGGAATAGTAGGCAATTAATTTTTTCACTCTGATTCACGCTTTCTGTAACTCAATCTCTGCCGATTGATTAATTACAGTATAGACAGAAAAACCGTCATAGAAAATTGCCCCTTTTCTATGACGGTATACGGTGAAAGAATACTATTTTCTGATGAACTGCTCATCGCCAGCCGCCTCTTCAGCTGAGACGTAGCGCTCAACGCTCATGTGCAGGTCATACTTCTCGCGAAGCTTGGCCAATTGGCCCATCATCGGCGAAGCGTGGTGGGCGTCAAGCGCCTCCTGGTTTTCCCAGCTGTCGATCAAAAGGATGGTTTCCGGGTCATCCAGAGGCTGGAAATATTCATAGCGCAGGTTGCCGGCTTCTTCCCGGATGGCCTTGGCAACGCCGCTGGCTTCCATTTCAGCCGCAAACTTGCGGGCGCTGCCGTTTTGGCCGCGGTAGTAAAGGTTGACAGTCAAACTCATATGCTTTCCTCCTGTTTTCTGAGTATCCGCTTTCAGTTTAACAGATTTTTATTCTTTTGACCGGTCTGGAATTCTCAGCCAGTGCTTGCCCGGTTCATGAATGTTGAAGCGCTTGGCCAGGTAGTCCGGGTCGCTGTTTTTGATAAAGGCTATGCCCCAGTTTTCCAAGGCTTCAGCTACTGGATACAGGCTCTGCCCCAGGCTGCTTAAGCTGTATTCCACGTGCGGGGGCACTTCAGGGTAGACCTTCCGGTCGACCAGCTGGTCAGCCTGCATCTCTTTCAAGCTCTGCGTCAGCATCTTCTGGCTGACGCCGACGACCCCTTTTTTCAATTCGCCATAGCGCTTGGGCCCCTGCAGCAGCTCCCGCAAAATCAGTATCTTCCACTTGCTGTCCAGCAGGGAAATGGTCACCGCGCAGGGGCAAATGTCAAATCTGCTGATATCTTCTGCCATAATCATCACCTCTAAGGCCCATGATAACACAATACTAACTTTTAGTAACCAATCTTACAAAAAAGTGGCTACTTACAAAAAGTTAGTTAAGGTAGTAAGCTTGAAACCGTAGAGAGCTAAAACTGTTGTTTAAAGAATGAGAGGTTTGATATTTATGGAATTTTTAGACGCGGTTAAAAAACGTCACTCAGTCAGAGACTTCAGCGAGCGGGAGGTCAGCCGCGAAGACCTGCTGGCCATCGTTGACGCGGCCAAGCTGACCCCTTCTTGGGCCAACAGCCAAACCTGGAAGCTGGTGATTGCCAGCGGCCAGACCTTGGAAAAGATCCGCCGCCACCACGAATCCGCAGGCCAAGAAAGCCAGGACACCCCGGAAGTGCCGCCGCTGCACCGCGACACGATGGGCCCGGTGGGGATGAAGAACGTGAGCGGCTGGATGAGCGGCATCAATGATTTTATGAGCAAGGACCCGCAGGCCATGGCTAAAGACGCGGCCAGCCTGTACAATGCCCCGGCCGTGGCTTATCTGCTGATGCCGCGCGCTAGTGCCCTGTATTCAGCCTATGACCTGGGAGCTTTCGGCCAGACCTTGATGCTGGCTGCCGCCGACCGCGGGCTTGACTCGATTCCTGCCATGGAATACGTTCTCCACCCTAAGTTCCTGCATGAAGCGCTGGATGTAGGCGATGACTATGTTTTCGCCTTGGGCATCGGCCTTGGCTACGAAAAAGAAGACGCCATGATCAACCAGTTCCGGGCAAGCAGAATGGACAATGACGAATTTTTGACGATCAAAGACTAAAAATGAAGATCCGCTCCTAGACTTGGGAGCGGATCTTTCGCGTTTTCAGTATTTAGAGTGAAGAAATAATGTGTGTTTGGATTTACTGCTATTTCAGATAAGCCGTCAAAGCCCCCAAGATCGCCCGTACATCATAGCGGATCGGCTTGACCGGGGCAACAGCTTTCTTCATCCCTAGCAACTGGTAGACCGCCATTCTGGAAGCTCGCACCGAATATTCTTCGGTACTACGGCCGACTAGCCTCAAAGTTTTGTATTTGTTCTTTCAGCACCTGCTCGGTCACCTTCAAAACCTCATCCAGGCTGACCTGGCCGTAGATGCCGGCCAGCCAGTCCAAATATGCCGTGGCGATGGTCGCTGAATACAGGTCGCTGCGGATTAAGGCCTCAGTCTTTGAGCTGGGCCATTTTGCAAATCCGGCTTGAGCAGTTCTTGAAAGCTGTTTTTAAAAGCCTCCCGGAAATCAGCGCAGTTTCCTGCTTTTGCGACATAGCGGAAAAAATCGATTTCCTGGTACATCAGCTGGCTGCTGACGTGGAAAAGGTCAGCCAAGCCCGGCTGGTCGATCTTGGCCAGCTGCTGCTCGATTTCGCCGATCATGTCATCGATGAATTCCTAAAAAACGTCATCAAGATTGTCATAGTGCTTGTAAAAAGTCATCCGGTTCAAGTCCGCCTGCCGGGCCAGTTCCGCAATCGAAAAGTTCCGGTAGCCTTTTTGAATCGTCAGGTCAATATAGGCCCGGCGGAATTCGCGCTTGTTCTTCAAAAAACGCCGGTCTGTCGAATTTTTGTACATTTTTGGTCAGCATTCCTCAGCAAAGTGATAATTAACGATCATATTGCTTATTATTGCTGATTGTCCCTTAACTTGCAAGCCGCTAGAATTAAATGCCGAAAGGAGCAATTTTCCAATGAAAATTATTTCCAGCCTGCTCTCCAAATACCCGGCAGACCAGGTTACCCCGCAAGACTTTATCGACAAATTGACCATCGGCAATCCCAGCTGGCAAAGCGCCTACCTGGCCGTGCTTTTGACCGTCATTTTCGGCCTGCTGGTCTACATCATCCCGATCTACCTCACTGAAAAAGACCACCAGGGCCCTTACCCGCTCTACATGCACACCTTCTACTGCGCGGCGGACTTCATGGGGATCTGGGTCTTTTTGGACACTTGGTCCAAAAACGGCCACTTTGTCCTTTTCCTCTTGCTGGCCATCGGCGAAGCAATCTGGGTCTTGATGGAAATCTACAGCCTGCAGCGGGCCCTGACTTATGAAAAGGACATCAACTGGAAGCCGGGCACGCCCTTTAAGACGCGCCTGCGCGACGTCATCTTCCAGGTCTTGATCTTCTATGTTTCTTTGAACCTGCTGCGCTTTGAGCTGCATGACAGCACCATGTGGAAATTCTGGATCTTTACCCAGATTTTGATCACCACGGTTCCGGGCCTGAGCTTGGAAAAGCAGGGCAGGCGGCAAGGACACAATGTCTGGCTGCACGTCACCTTGATCTGCGTCGTCATCGCCAGTTTCAATCCCTGGTGCAACATGTGGGCGATTGTCGCGCCAAAACTTTTCTCACCGGCCAACAATCCCTGGTACTACATCACCGGGGCGGTCTGCCTCTTCTTCGCCGTCCGCGGCTTGATCGTCTATCTCAAACTGCCGGCCAAAAAATAAGTTTAAAAAAATCTCCCCCTGGAATTTCCAGAGGGAGGTTTTCGTCTGCTACAAGTCCAGCAGGCCGTCTTCATCAAGAATTTTGACCTGCTTGCCATTCCTTTTAACCAAAGTCATTTTTTCGAGGAGTTTGAATTTGCGGGAGAGAGTTTCGGGCGTAGTTCCCAAATATAAGGCGATGTCTTTCATCTTCATGGACAGGCGGACCTGGTCGCTTCCGGCTACTTTGGCCAAGTCCAAAAGGTAGCTGGCCAGCCTCTCTTCGACCCTTTCCATGGCCAGGAACTGGGTCTGCCTTTCGGTTTCCAGCAGCTTCTGGGCGCTGAGCTCCAGCAGTTTGAGGGAGAGCTGGGGATTTTCCAGGAGGACCCAGTTGAAGTCGGCCTTGCTCAAGCTGCAGATCTCCGTGTCCTCCATGGCCTGGCCGAAGAAGCTGTCGTTTTCCAGGCCAAAAAGCTGCTTTTCCCCTTCATAGTCACCCGGCTGGGCAACCCGGAGCAGCTGCTCGCGGCCGCTGGCGGAGAGCTGGTAGACCTTCATGTTCCCCCGAGCCACGATCTGCAGTTTTTCATCCCCTGGCTGGAAAATCATCTCACCTTTTTGATAGCGCCGGTGGCTGGCCAGGGAATTGATCTTGAGCTGGTCTTTTTCTGGCAGGTCCGCGAACAGTGGAACCAGGCTGACACAGATATGCTGCATTATGCTCTCCTCTGCTGGTAAAAATTAGCCCTGGACCAAACGGTCGAATTCTTCCAGGGTCTGGTAGGTCTTGGTCATTGCTCCGCAGGCATCAGCCGGGATGGCGTAGCCGGCCGTCAAAGCCCGCAGCTTGAGGAAATCGGCCGTCAAGTCTTCCTGGCCAGCTTTCACCTTCTTTTGGATGTCTTCATAAACCTTGCGGACTTCAAAGACTTCCGGGTGGCAATCGCCTTGGCCAAGGGGTGGGCAGATTCTTTTTCCACGCTGACCAAAAGCTCTTCAGCCTCCTTACCCTGGCCGTACTTTTTCACCTGGCTGACCCGGGGGTCACCGTAAGTCAAGGTCCCGGTCTTGTCGAACATGATCGTGTCGACCTTGCTGAACTTGGTGATGACCTCGCTGCCCTTAAAAAGGATCCCCTGCTTGGCCCCGTTGCCGATTCCGGCCACGTTGGAGACCGGCACCCCGATCACCAAGGCGCCTGGGCAGCCCAGAACCAGGATGGTCACGGCCAGTTCCAGGTCTTGGCTGATGAGGCCAACAATGATGGCCAGGAGCAGGACGACTGGGGTGTAGTACTTAGAGAAGCGGTCAATCAAGCGCTCAGCCTAGGACTTGGAGTCCTGGGCCTCTTCAACCAGCTCGATGATCTTGCCAAAAGTCGTTTCCTCCCCGACCTTTTCCGCCTTGATCCGGATGGTCCCGTTCTCCAGGATCGTGCCGGCGTAGACAGCGTCGCCCGGCTTTTTGCCTAAAGGCATGGACTCGCCGGTGATGCTGGCCTCATTGGCCGTCCCGCTGCCGGCGGCAACTTCCCCATCAACCGGGATCTTGCCCCCGGTCTTGACCAAGATGATGTCTCCTTCTTCCAAATCATCCAGGGCAACTTCTTCAAATTCGCCGGATTCAGTTTGCCTAAGGGCTGTTTCTGGTACCATTTCCACCAGTTCTTTAACGGCTGACCGGGTCTTGGCCAGGGTCTTTTGCTCAAGGTATGCCCCAAATAAGAAGAGAAAGGCCACGATGGCCGATTCCTCAAATTCCTGGATGACGAAGGCGCCCAGGATGGCCAGGGTAACCAGCAAGTCGATGCTGATGACCTTGACTCTTAGGGCCTGCCAGGCCGCCGTAGCGATCGGCAAGCCGCCGGCAAGAGACGCGGCCAAGAGCAGGCTGCCTGCCGCCGGTTCGCTTTTAAATAGCCATTTGACGGCAAAGGCCAGGACGATCAAGACGCCTGTAATTGCCGTCAGCCGGTCGCGATTTTTCATTAACCATTTCTGCATTGATCTTTCGACCTCCTTTGTTTGTTGGCTCTACTATAGCGGGAAGGCTGAATTTCCCAATTGATTTCTATCAAGATCGGAATTTTTTCGCAAAAAAAGCCGCCCAAGGGAAATCCCTTGAGCGGCAAAATCAGCCACGGCTTTTCAGCAGAATGTACAAACCCAGCAGGATGTACACTGCCGGCACGATGACTTCCTTGTAGCGATCCAGCAGCTTCTCCAGCAGCGGCAGTCTGGCCAGCAGGCCGAGCCAGCGCTGATCCAGCAGGCGCAGCCCGGCCGCCCCCAGGCAGCTGGCCAAGAGCAGCAGGCCCATGCCCAGGTACTTTCCGGCCACGAGCATTCTGACCTCCTTTTTCCCCGAAGCTTCCGAAAAAAGGACGGTGTTTACCAGCAGGTCGTCAATATTGGTTCCGGCAAAAGAGGCCAGACTGAGCAGCAGTGTTTTGATCATGGTTTTCTTCCTAGTTTTGTTCTTAAATCTAGAATATTCGCTGAAAGCCTCTTCGTCAAACCCGACTTTTTCGTGGCTTATGCCATGCTTAGAGCGCGGGTGGCCATTATTTCGCTGGAAGGCCACGAAATAATGTACTTGTTGAAGCAACAAGCTGAAAAAATGTTTACGAAAGGACAAAGCAAATGGCCAAACCATAAATCGTGCACATGATGACCTCAATCGACGGCCTGCAGGACCCGCGCCCTTTTCCCCCATACCTGGAAAGTGCGCAAACTTATGACGATGGCGCTGTCTGGCTCCGCTGCCGCACTCATAATTAAGCAGCAAATAAGCCTCCCCGGTTTTCGCCGGAGAGGCTTTTGTCTTCAAAAAGTTAATCGGCTGGCTTCCAGGCTCCCAGCATCCGTTCCTGGTCGGCCAAGGAAACGTTGTAAAAGCGCTTCTTGCGGTCCAGCTGGCGGATCTCGTCCATTTCTTCCTCAGTCAGGGCAAAGTCAAAAATGTCGAAGTTTTCCTGCATGTGCCGCGGATTCGTCGTCTTCGGGAACACGACGTTTCCTTCCTGGATGTGCCAGCGCAGAATCACCTGCACGTTGGTCTTGCCGTACTTTTGGCCCAGCTTCGTGAACAGGGGCTCGTCGATCAGGCCCTGGTCACCGTGACCCAGCGGATACCAGCTTTCAACAATCGTGCCGTACTTGGCCATGCGTTTCTTTAGGCCGCGCTGCTGCCAGTAAGGGTGGCACTCCACCTGGTTGACGGCCGGCTTGATTTCAGCCGCCTCGCAGATTTCCTCGAGCCGGTCGGATTCAAAGTTGGAAATGCCGATTGAGCGCACCTTGCCGGCCCGCACGGCTTTTTCCATATCCTTCCAAGCCCCGAGGTAGTCGCCGAATTGCTGGTGGAGCAGCAGCAGGTCAATATAGTCCGTGTCCAGCCGCGCCAGCATCTTGTCGATCGCGGCCGCGGTCTTGCCTTCGCCGTACTCGCTCGGCCAGAGCTTGCTGGTGATCCAGATTTCTTCCCGGGCCAGGCCGCTCTCCTTGACGGCCTTGCCGACGCTGCGCTCGTTTTGGTAGGCGTGGGCCGTGTCGATGTGGCGGACGCCCAGCTTCAAGGCTTCCAGCACCGCCTTTTCCGTTTCCGGGCCGGCCGGCACCATGTATACGCCAAGGCCAAACTGCGGAATCTTGTTGCCATCGTTCAAAGTAAGATATGTTTGTGTCATTTTTTCACCTCTGTTGTTTGTTGACAGCTTTATCTTACAACGCCCCCATCGGGAAAAACACGGGCAGTTTTCCCTTTTCAGTGGCTTAGGCAACGCTTTTGCAAATACCGTTGCCTAATGCCTTCAGGCTTCTTTAAGGCTGATTTCCGCGTTCAAATCCCGGCCGGGCTCTTTGACCAGGTCGGCAATGTATCTGGCCACGCCTTCATGGCTGACCTGGCTGGCGTCTTCCTGCTGCAGGTCGTCGGCAACGACCTCGTAGCCGTCTTTTCCAGAATTGTCGCGGATCCACGGCAAATAGATGCAGGTGGTGTCCAAGGAACTGTCAGCGAAAATCTTCCCGCCCAGGCTTTCGTCGTCGCTGCAGTGGCCGGTAGTCACGACCAAGCGCTTGCAGGACGTGCCGGTCAAGGCATTGACAACGTGGCGGGCGACAGTGCTGCCGGCCATGTAGTTCAATACGGCCAGCTCCTGGCCCTCAGCCGCTGCCCTGACGGCCGCTTCATCGGTCAAATCGCCGTCAACCAGCTTGGCCTGGCCGGCATACTGCTTTAAGCGTTCAGTGACATTGTGGCCAAAAAGGGTCAGGGAATTGTCGTCGACCAGCTTCGGGATCAGCTTGTCTGCTACTCTGCCAGTTGCTGCTAAAATGATAATCTTCATGAAAATAGCCTCCTCATCAAAATATTCCATGCTTTTCGTCTTGCTGTCTTTATCCTAACCTTAAAGCCGGCTCTAAAGTCAAGGGCCTGGCCGGAAAAAATGCTGCCGGCGGAACTGGCCATAAGGACAAGAAAGAAAAACGCACTGATTTGCCGTCAGTACGTTTTTGGCTAATGATTGGCTTACAGCTTGCCGTATTCTTCGTCATCAACCGGTTCAAGCCATTCGTTGCTCATGTTTTCGCCTGGGATCATGAAGGCCAGGTGGGAGAACCAGCTGTCCTTGGCTGCCCCGTGCCAGTGCTTGGCGTTGGCTGGAACGATGACTGCCTTGCCCGGAGTCATCTTGACTGGTTCTTGCCCTTCAATCTGGCACCAGCCTTCCCCGCCAACGCAGATCAGCACTTGGCCGCCGCCCTTGTCAGCGTGGTGGACGTGCCAGTTGTTCCGGCAGCCCGGTTCAAAGGTAACGTTGTGGATCGGGAATGGAGCGCCAGTTACCGGTGCAAGGTAGCTGTTGCCGATAAAGTACTTGGCATAGGCATCATTTGGCTCGCCGATTGGGAAGAAGACCGTCTTTTCGTAGGCTTCCTTTGACAAGTCGCTTGCTTCATCTTCAGTCCAGATTTCCTTGGCCATGTTGAAGACAGCCCAGGCTACCGGCCAGCCGGCGTAAAAGGCCGCGTGGGTGATGATGGCCGCGATTTCCTTCTTGGTAACCCCATTCTTCTTGGCAGTCTGCAGGTGGTACTTCAAGGAGTCGTCCACCAGCCCGCGGCCCATGAAGACTGAGATTACGACAATGCTTCTGGTCTTGGGATCGATGTCCGGGTTGTTCCAGTTTTCGCCAAAAAGCACATCGTCGTTAAAATGCGCGAATTCCGGCGCGAAATCGCCTAATTGGTCTCTGCCTGCAGTTTGAATGATCTTTGCCATTGTTTTGCCTCCTGATTTTACTATGCTTTTTTCCAGATAACGTCTGTGTCGGTCATCCCGGCAAAAAACGAGATGTCGTCGTCAGTGCGGCCGATCGGCTGCTGGTCAAATACTTCGCCATTCTGCTCATACAGAATGACCAGGCAGCCAGCCGGCGGCCAGTATGAAATGTCACCAATCTTATAGCCAGTGGCTGCGGCCTCGGTGGCCGGCAGGCTCCCTGCCCCCATCCGGCAGCACATTTCCCTGCCGTACAGGTTCAGCATGGGCCATGTCGCCGGCAGTTTTTCATAAATCTGCCTGGCCGCGGCATTGTCGTAAAGCTCCGCGTAAACCGTGTGCTTGCCGGCTGTAATGCTGACTTTCATCTTTATCACCTCGTCTATGTTTTCTATTATAAGAGCAAGGCGCGAGTATGTTAAATGCTTATATTCTATGAATTGGTATACCTTTAAAGCATGCTTTTGAAATAATTCAAGAAGGCACCAGCCGCGCCGAATTCCGGCAGGGGCTTTTTCCAGGCAAAAACCGAGGTCATGGAAAGCTCCGGCTTGAGCGGCCGGAAGACCAGGCGGTCAGTCGGGTACATGTTTACCGCTCCTTCAATCGTCAAAGCTGACGCCAAGCCGGCGTCCACGATGTTTACCGCTTGGGTTATGAGGTTGTAGGTACAGAAGATGTCCAGCTCCCCTTTTGGCCGGCCGATCCAGGTCAAGAGTTCCTTTTGCACCGGCAGGCGGTCAGAAGTAATGAGCGTCTCATTCCACAGGTCTTCACGGGTGATGAACTCTTTCTTGGCCAGCGGGTGGCTTTTCCTCAAAAGCAGGCCCCAGCGCTCCTTGTCCTTCATCCGGACATAGTCAAATTTCGTTACGTCGACTGGTTCCAGCAAAAGGCCGAAGTCAAGCACGCCCTGGTCCAGCTGCTGGGTGACGTATTCCGCGCTGTTGGTGTACAGGCGATAGCTGACATTGGGGTGCTCTTGGCGGAAATTGGCCATGATTTCCGGGAAAACCCGGGAAGAGTACAGACCGCCGCTGCCAATTGAGATAACGCCGCCAATTTCTTTGGCGTCAGCAAAGTCGTCCTCGATTTTTTCCACAAGCGCCGTCACTTCTTCAGCCCGCCGCTGCAGCATGACGCCGGCATTCGTCAGCTTCAGCC
>NZ_BOCG01000401.1 GCF_016587775.1 Lactobacillus nasalidis
CGCGATCCGCGGGGACGTTTTTTGGCTTGCGGCTATTCCAGCTGCCGGCGCAGCTTGTCCAGAGCCTGCTTTTTGATCCGGCTGGCCGTCCGGTAGGGCAGGTTCATCAGCGCGGAAGTTTCCTTGAGACTGTAATTGAGCAGGAGGTTCTGCCCCAGCAGCAGCTTTTCGGTGTTGGACAGCTTTTTCCAGGCTTCCACCAGGGCCAGGCGGGGCTCGTGCGCTGCTTCGACAAAGGCCGCCTCCAGCAGCGGCTCGTCGTGGTCGCACTGCCGCTGTCTGCGGCGGAGCAGGTCCAGCGTGTGCCAGTAGACCTTGCGAAAGGCCAGCTTGTCGGCTTCTTCCCGGGGCCTGCCAGCCATCTGGGCCAGGCAGTGGGCGTAGACGATCAGGCCCTCCTGGAAGAGGTCTTCGTAGTCGCTGTATCTCCGGTAGACGTGGGCGGATTTGAGGGCCCCGGCCACCAGTTTCCGGTTTTCCCAGGCTTGCGTCATTGCTTCATTTGTCATTTTCTTGTCAGCACTCCTTATTTTTTTCTTGCTCGGCGCCGTGCAAATACAGCTTAGGCTCTTTGCCAAAGGAGTGCTGACCGGGGCAGCCGCCGCCTGGCGCCCGTTTTCAAGCCCTTTACGTTTTCGCGAAAAAGTAAGAATGGCTGTTTAAGGCCGGGCGGGGCTGGCCGGTCAAGGCAAAAAATAAAAGTTTTTCTAGCAGAAAAGCAAAAAAGTCGTCATGGATCGGTCACATTTGCCCCGTATCATCTAAACCATAGATCAAGCAGATTTGATCTATTGATTCCATACCTTTTTTATTCTTTCCAAGACAAGCAAATTACGCGGCCGTACGGCCGCATCTATATCTATTTTTTTACGCGAAAAAGCGCCGGATCAGCTGATCCAGCGCTTTTCTCTTATTCTTGTTGATCGGCAGCTCTTAGAAGCTCAGCTTCAAGAAGAACTTGACGAACAATGCGGCCAGGACGGCACCGGCAAATGGCGCGGTCCCTGGCACGATCAGGCCGTATTGCCAGTCGTTGTTGGCCTTGTTCTTGATCGGCAGAATCTGGTAAGCCAAACGCGGCCCCAAGTCCCGGGCCTGGTTCATGGCAAAGCCGGTAGTACCGCCCAGGCCCATACCGATGGCCCAAACCAGCAGACCAACCAGCAGTGGGGTCCAGCCGAATTTTTCAAACTTGGCAACGATTGCCAGGATGCCAGTCAGGAAGATCGTAGTGGCGATCATTTCGACCATCCAGTTGCGCGGCAGGTTGCGCAGGTTAGGGTTGGTGGAGAAGATGTTCCGGGTGGCAATGCCGTCGATCGTGTCTTCGGAAGCCTTGAAGTGGTCAGCGTACATGAAGTAGGCCAAAAGAGCCCCCGCGAAGGCGCCGGCAAATTCAGCCAGGCAGTAAGGGATGAAGCTGGACCATGGGATCAGGCCCAGGATGGCCTGGCAAAGCGCCATGGCCGGGTTCATGCAGATGCCGCCGAAGATGAACAGGCAGGCTGAGATCCCGAATGACCAGGTAGTAATGGCAAAAATGTGGCCTGAGCCGTGGTACTTGGTCTTGTTCAAGACGTCATCGCAGTGCACGCCCACACCGAACAGAATCATGAGTCCGGTAGACAAGAACTCATTTAACAAGTTGTGCATCAAAATTCTATTCTCCTTGTAGTAGATAATTTTTAAGGTACATAACAGCTAATAATTATATACCTATAGGCAGCAAAAAGATATAGGTAATCGTGATCTTTTTAACATGAATGCGCTTTTATCGCCAGATTTAACAAACGCTCTGGGGAAAAGTAAGTGAATTGTTCACAAAAATGGCCTGCCGGGCCACTATAGCAATCGTGGAATTTTTAGGTTGGCTTTCAGCTATGAAAATTTCACTGAAGGGAAACGATACTATCATAGTTTGTTCAAACTTTCTGTGTACTATATAAACCGTAGACGAGCTGAAAGAACTCGCCTATAACTCATATTTCTTATATTTTTCTTTCCCTGATATACACAACATACATATACACTACCTAAGAAGCAGCTGGCCAGAAACAGCTGCTTTTTTGGTACCCTTTTGCCAGCTTGGCCGGGAATGCTATACGTAAATTCTTTGAAAAAAACAGTTAAAATAAGCTAAAAGTGCTTGCAAGCGAGTATGAGCTTGTTTATTCTAGACATTAGTGATAATTGTACTAGTTGTATCGTGGACTTTTTGCCCATAATTAAGAGGGGAAAAGGAATGGAAACAGAAAAAAATAGAAAAACCAAGCTTGATTATCAAGCTTTTTTGCCTTACGCCGCTTTGTTTTTGCTAGCGGCTTATTTTGCTTTCCGGCAAATGCGGACGGGGAACATCATCATCGGTTCCGACACGATCTTCCACTACAACCGCTTCTATGAGGCGGCTGAGCAGATCAAGCACGGCAACTTCAACTGGTTCATGAGCCTGTATGGCTACAACCGGTCGGGCCGGGTGATCAACGCCCTGTACGGGCCGCTTTTTGCCTATGCCAACGGCCTGCTTTTGCTGGCAGTCGGCACCTGGTATCGTTACCAGCTGGTCAGCTCCTTTATCGTCTACCTCGTCGGGGGCTTCGGCATGTACGCCGCCCTGCGCCGGTTTAAAGCGCGGCGGTCAGTTGCCACGATTCTGGCCATGCTCTACCTGACGATCGGCTGGCTGCCGCGCTGGCAGGGGGCAACCAACTTCTCCGGCATCAGCGCGGCCATGATGCCTTACGGCATTTTGGTAGCCGCGGACATGATTTTTGACAAGGAAAAGCCGATTCACTGGGTCAAGCTGGGCCTTTTGATGGCCGTGGCTCTGGAAGTGCACCTGCTGACGGCCGTGATGTACATGGCCTTTCTGCTGCCGGCCTGGCTTTACGCCATGATTAAAAACAAGGGCCAGCAAAAGCTCTGGCTGAGCACCTGCCAGGCCGTCGGCCTGGCGGTCCTGCTGGCGCTGAACACGCTGGCGCCGCTTTTCTGGATGTCCAAGAGCAACCATCTGGCCGCGCCTTCGACGATGGGCATGATGGGCAATGCCCTGCACCTCAAGCACACTTACGTGGCGGTAGCGCCGACGGGGCTGCTGGGCTACAACCAGCGGGACGGGCTGACCTACTGGATGTTTTACATTTTTCTCTTCCAGCTGGGCTATGCCATCTGGCAGCGGCAGAAAAGCCAGATCAACTGCTGGCTGAGTCTGTACGGAGGCTTTTGGCTGCTTTTGTCCTCGCGCCTGGTGCCGTGGGACCACATTTCCAACCGGCTGCCGGCCCTGGCCCGCTACCTGCAGTTCCCGTCCCGCTTTACCTGTATCGCCTACCCGCTGCTTTTGATTGGGATGGGCATGTCGGCGGAGATCATGCTGCGGAAGTCCAGACGCTGGTCCTGGCTGGTCTACGGGGTGACCGGGGCGGCTCTGGTTCTCAGTACCAGCAGCATGGTCCGCTACATGAACGCTTACGCCTGGAACGGCTATTTGAACAATGTCGGCCACAACGCTAGCAGCAAGTTTGGCCGGGAAGTTACCGCGCCTGGCAAGTACAAGAGCCGGAGAAGCGGCCGCTACACGGTTTCTTTGACCGACTCCCGCAAGCAGGCCCTGCGCCAGACCAACGCGGCTACGCACTCTAAAGACCTGCACAAATTTTTGACCTTGACCAAGAAGCCGATCGCCGACTACCTGCCGGTCTACAAGCAGGACCCCAAGCCAGTGATCAACGGCTGGGCCGAAGGCTACAAGAACCGGGTCTACTGGCATCTGCAGACCGTCAAGGCTTCGAAGTCTTACAACAAGACCGTTTTGAGCCACAAGGTCAGAAAAGGAGTCAAGTTCAAGGCCCTCAAGGGCGGCCGGCTCCGCCTGACCTGGACGAGCACGGGCAAAAAGAAGCGCCTGCCGATCGTCACTTACGCGCAGTCCAAATTGACCGTCAACGGCAAGCTTCTGGCCAAGTACCGGAGAAGCCGGATCGGCGCGCCAAAGGTGGCCAGCCGGAAGGGCAAGAACGTGGCCGTGCTGGAATTCGTGACGCCTTTGTGGATGAAACTGCTTTTGGCAATTTCACTTCTTTCCTGGCCTGGCTTTATCTGTGCCAGCTTAGGGGTTAAACTTAGAGCATAAGAGACAAGAAAGGGAAGGAAGACCTTAAAAAGAATGAAAAAGATTTCAATTATCGTTCCTTGCTACAACGAAGAAGCGGCCCTGCCCCTCTTTTATCCGGCGGCCAGCGAAGTGCTGGAGAAGCTGCCAGATGACTATGAACTGATTTTTGTCAATGACGGCTCCAAGGACCGGACTTTGGAGATTTTGCGCGATCTGGCAGCCAAGGACCCGCACGTTTTTTATATCTCTTTTTCAAGGAACTTCGGCAAGGAGGCCGCCATGTATGCCGGCTTCGTCAATGCCAGCGGCGACTACGTGGCCGTGATGGACGCCGACCTGCAGGACCCGCCGGCCCTGCTGCCGGAAATGATCAAGATCCTGG
>NZ_BOCG01000402.1 GCF_016587775.1 Lactobacillus nasalidis
TCTCAGCTTCTGTCGCTGGTTGCGGCCAGCCGGATCCGGCTGCTGTATGAAGACCTGCTCAAGCAGCTGGTCGGCTTGTCGGGGCACGAGGCCCTGTTCAAGTTTGCCGACGTGGTCCGCGACCGCCTGCGGGAAGACCAAGCCTTGTCGGTCCTGCTCTATCATATGAATGAATTTTCAGATGATTCGGACCTGGTGCAAGAGGTCATGAAGATCCTCAAACTGGGTGATCGGCTGCAGCTGAGCACGGAGTACGTGGTTTCCCAGCACGCCCTGGTCGGGTCGGTTCTGGGCTATGTCTTCCTGGACCGGCTGATGGAAAATCAGGAAAGTCCGGAAGAAGCGGAAAGCAACTATCACGAAATGATCTGGCGCTTGGTTGCTCCCAGCGCGCAGCAGTCAAATACCTAGCTTAGTAGACAGATTGGAAAAGAAAGGAAAAGTACGTTGAAGAAGCTACTGAAGAACCACCTCGGTGCCTTGATCGCCTGGGTGCTCATTCTCGTGATTTCCTTGGTCGCTCTGCCGAACGTTGACTCTTTGACAAGAGCTCACAGTGAGATCTCCTTGCCAAGCAGCGTTGAAAGCGAAGCAGCCAAGCTGATCAAGAATGAATGGGGCAGTAAGAAAAAGAACACTTACGAGGTCGCGGTCGTTTTCAATAAAAAGTCTGGCAAACTGACCAGCAGCGATAAAAGCAATATTGAAGCATCAATCGACCGTCTGACCAGCAATAAGAAGAAATACGGCATCAAGGACTACCTGGCGCCGCAGGACAACATCGCTACCAAGAAGCTGCTTAAGTCTAAAGACGGCACTACTTGGGTAATGCAGATGAACATCTCGAAGAAGCATGGGACCATCTCCCAGGTTTACGACGAGATCAACAAGGCTGTCAAGACCAGCGGGGTGAGAACCTACGTTACCGGGGCTGACGTCTTGAACAATGACTTTACCAGTTCGATCCAAGAAGGGATCAAGAAGACGGAACTGATCACGGTTGTCTTCATCTTCATCGTCTTGATCATCGTCTTCCGGTCACCGGTGGTGCCGCTGGTATCACTGCTGACGGTCGGGATTTCCTTCCTGGTTTCCTTCTCGATCGTGACCAACCTGGTCAACTGGGTCAACTTCCCGTTCTCCAACTTCACCCAGGTCTTCATGGTGATCGTCCTCTTTGGGATCGGGACGGACTACAACATTCTGCTTTATAACCACTTCAAGGAGGACCTGGGCAACGGCCTGGGGGTAGGCGAGGCCACGCGGGACTCGATCAAGAAGGCCGGCCGGACGATTCTTTACTCCGGCTCCTCAATCCTGATCGGTTTCTCCGCCTTGGGCCTGGCCAACTTCTCCGTTTATCGGTCCGCCTCTGGGGTTGCCGTCGGCGTCCTGGTTCTGCTGGTCGTTTTGCTGACCCTGAACCCGTTCTTCATGGCGACTCTGGGCAAGAAGATGTTCTGGCCAAGCAAGGAATTTGCCGGGGAAAACCCAAGCAAGCTGTGGCACGGCATCTCCAGCGCTACTTTGAAGCGGCCGCTCGTCTTTTTGGCAGCGGTAGCCGTAATCGTGGCGCCATTCTTCATTACCTACTCCAACGTATTGAATTACGACGACACCGCGGAAATCGCGGACTCAGTTCCTTCCAAGCAGGGCCTGAACCTGGTGCAAAAGCACTTCTCCAAGGGGATGGCCATGCCGTCATACCTCTACATCAAGAGTGACCACACGCTTGACAACGAGAAGGACTTGAAGCTGATCGACGAACTGACGCGGAAGCTGCGGAACTCCGAAGGCGTGGACAAGGTTATGTCTGCTACGGAGCCGTACAACCAGAAGATCAAGCTGCTCTACGTCAAGAAGCAGCTGAAGTCAGTCACTGACGGTACCAGCAAGTTGGAAAAGGGTGTCAGCAAGCTGACCAAGGGGAGCGAAAAGGTTACCAGCGGGGCCAAGAAACTGGCCAGCGGGGCCGACACGCTCGATGAAGGCACCGGCACTTTGACTGACGGGGCCAAGGACCTGTACACGGGCACGGTTAAGCTTTACAACGGCTCAATCGCCCTTTACGACGGGGCCGGCACTCTCTTCAACGGGAGCAAGACCCTGTCTGTCGGCGCGGCTTCACTCTACTCTGGCACCAAGAAGCTTTCCAGCGGCGCGACTACTTTGTCCGCCGGCACCCAAAGCCTGAAGAGCGGAACCAGCTCTCTGGCCAGCGGGGCCAAGACTCTGGCCAGCGGGACTGGGTCACTGGCAACTGGTGCTCAGACCTTGAGAACCGGTGCTGGTACTTTGAAGAACGGGACCGCCAGCCTCTACACTGGCGCCGGTACTTTAAAGACCGGGACCAGCTCACTGGTAACGGGGGCCAACAGCCTTTACACTGGGACCAAGACGCTGACCAGCGGTGCCCAGACCTTGACGGCCAACATGAACACCCTGGTAACCGGTTTGGACCAGCTGAAGAGCCAGCTGTCAGCCGAATCCAGTTCATTGAGCACTGACCAGCTTGACCAGCTGTCAACTGGTTTGAATCAGCTCAACACTGGTTTGCAACAATTGAATGGTACGGTCAGCCAAATCAGCGTACCGAATATCGACACTTCAAAGATCAGCAGCTTGGTCAGCGGCCTGCAAAGTCTGCAAAGCCAAGTTGCCTCCCTGAAAAAGGGCCTGACTGACGCTCAGTCCGGCTTGACTTCTGCCGGCAGCGGCTTGACTGCTGCAAGCACTGCCGCAAGCAGTCTGTCAGCATCAATCAACAAGGTTTCAGATTCAGCTTTGAAGGCAGAACTGCAGAAGGAACTTGCATCCCTGTCTTCTGGCTTAAGCTCTACCAAGAGCGGCTTGAGCACTGCCGGCAGCGGCTTGAGCACTGCAGGTTCTGCTGCCACCAGCATGGAGAGTGCCTCATCAAGCATTCAATCAGCAGCTGGCAGCTTGAGCAGCAGCAGCTCAACG
>NZ_BOCG01000403.1 GCF_016587775.1 Lactobacillus nasalidis
GTCAGAGAATTCCTTCAATTCGTCAGCAGCGCCGGATGCGCCCAAACCGAAGTAAACAACTGGGTTCTTGGCTTCCTTGATCAGCTTAGTTGCGGCTTCAATTGATTCAGCAGTTGGAGCTGCGTAGTTGTCAGCAACGTGGTTGCTTGCGGAAACACGGTAGTTGTCTTCGATTTCTTGCCAGCCAAAGTCCTTAGGAATTACCAAAACAGCTGGACCCTTCTTTGCGTAAGCTTGACGGATAGCAGTGTCCATCAAGACTGGCAAAGCTTCCTTGGTCTTGGCTTGGTGTACCCAAACGGCAACGTCACGGAACCAAGGCATTTCGTCAAAGGCTTGGAAGAAGTTGATGTCTTGACGAGGGGTTGGAACGTTGGCTACCAGGGCAACCATAGGGGTCTTGTCGTACTTGGCGTCGTACAAGCCGTTCATCAAGTGGACAGCGCCAGGGCCGGCTGAACCCATGCAGACGCCAAGCTTGCCGGTAAGCTTGTATTCTGCAGAGGCTGCCAGAGAAGCGGCTTCTTCGTGACGAACTTCGATGAACTTGACCTTGTCTTGCATTTCGTAGATCGCGTTCATGGTTGAGTCAAAAGAACCACCTGGGAAACCGTAAAGGTGGTCAATGCCCCACTTGTACATAACATCTAAAACAGCGTTTGCACCCTTTATTTTTGCCATAAGTGAATCTCCTTACACTAACTACTTTACAAAATTACTTACACCAATAATTATAGGTCTTTTGTAAGCGCTGTCAACATTGTGAAAGAATTAATTTTATTTTTCTGGATATTATGTTGGCAACATCCAGTTATTCACAGCCTGCTGAAACATTCTATGGATTACAGATAAAATTTTATCAATGAAAACAAGCGAAAGCATGCAAAAAGCGAGCCAGGCCAGGCTCGCTTTCTCTAAGCTTCTTCAAATTCGATAATGCTCTTGGTTGAAATGTAGGCTGGTGAAAATTCGCCGCGGTTGTACTTTTCCACCTTCATGAATTCGCCCTTGGCTGACAGGACGTATTCCGCCAGTTCTTCCAGGCTGGCAAACTGGTCGGTGTAAAAGGTCCCCTTCTCCGTGACCAGCTTCATCTTGCCGGCAAAAAGCTCCCGCCGCTTGGAGTAATTGTTGCGGTCGCGGTTCTGGTAGCCGTTTCGCTGGCCGGACCGGTGCTTGTAGTTGCCGCGGGCACGTCTTTCATCGTTATTGCGCTTGCGCACGACGAATTGCTGGTCAGCCGGCTTCTCTTCAGCAGCATCCCCCTTGACCGTTTCTTTTCTGTCTCTTGCCTCTTCTGCGCTTTCAGTTTCTTTGCTTTCTTTAGCCTCTTTAGTCTCTTTGCCTTCTTCGCTCTTGGCTGTTTCTGCCGTTTGTTCTTCAGTGTCGTCAAAGGCAAAAGGCAGCTCGACTTGCGGGTGTTCTACCAGCTTGTCGCTGGCCGGCCGCGGAGCCTTCTTGACAAAACGCGGGCCGGCTGGCTGCTGGTCTTTGCTCTCGGCTGTTTTTTCCGCGTTTTCAGCAGTTTCCGGAGCAGCTTTTTCCTCGCTGGTCTTTTCTGCGGTTTCCGCTGCCTTTTCTGCTGGAGCCGCTTCTGCTTCTTCTGCCGTTTTCTCGGCTTCTGCAGGCTCTTGAGGGGCTGCTGGAGCTTCTATGACTTCTTGTACCGGTTTGCTCTCTTCGGCCTTGACAGGCTCTTTAGGCTCTTCCTCAGCCCCGAAATGATCGTTGATGTATTGGATGGCGCTTGGACCCCAGTATTTCTTGTTGTGATTCTTCTCATCGATGAAGTCCGGCTTCAGTTCCTTGTGCTCCCTGATAAAAGTCCGGAGCTTCTTCTTGCCGATGCCTGTGGTCTCAGCGATCGCATTGATGTCCAGCAAGCCGTTTTCCGTCGCCGGCGAAGCCACAGACTTGGGCAGGGTCTTGCCCAAGTCCTGGAAGATCTGCCCCACCGCTCGCTCATCATAGAATTTATTGCCGCTGGGGTCTGTCAATGTAGGCTTGAACTTAAACTTCATGTTGATCAGGTAGTAGACCTGCTGCTGGGAAACCTGTGCCAATTTGGCGATTTGATCCATTGAATAATATTGTTGTGCCATGTATCTTCCTCTTAACGTAAAGTAAATGCCGATTTTTAGTAAAAAAATTATGATAATTCATTCTTAATTTTACGTCAAAATGAGATAAAATGCTTAACTTTTGCGATATTCAACAAAAAAGCTGCTCCCTAAGGAGCAGCTTTAATCATCAAATTACCAGTCGTAGTCTTCAGTTTCCTGCATCCCCAGGCCAGTTGCCTTGTCCAGCAGGATTCTTTGTTCAAAGTGAGCCACGTTGAGCTTGGTTTCCTTGACCATGTCCGGATTTACGGATACGTAGTCAATCCCGCTCTTAACCAGGAATTCGGTGAAGTCCGGGTATTCTGACGGTGCCTGGCCGCAGATTGAAACGGTCTTGCCGTCTTGGTGAGCCACCTTGATCAAGTGACGGATTGCCCGCTTGACAGCCAGGTTGCGTTCGTCATAGAGGGCGGAAACGGCATCGTTGTTGCGGTCAGTCCCCATGATCAGCATGGTCAGGTCGTTTGAGCCGATTGAGTAGCCGTCGACGTACTCGTTGAACTTGTCAGCCAAGATGATGTTTGAAGGAATTTCAGCCATCATGAAGACCTTGAAGTCGCGGCTGCGGCGCAGGCCTTCATCTGCCATGATCTTGGTAACCTTCTCGGCTTCCTCAACAGTTCTGCAGAACGGGATCATGACGTTCAGGTTCTTCAAGCCGAATTCATTTCTAACCTTCTTGACGGCTTCCAGTTCAAGCTTGAAGGCTTCGATGTACTTCGGGTCGTAGTAGCGGCTTGCCCCGCGCCAGCCAAGCAGGTCGGCCGGTTCATGCGGTTCGTACTTCTCCCCGCCCTTCAGGTTCCGGTATTCGCTGGACTTGAAGTCGGAGAATCTCAAAACGACCGGTCTCGGGTTCATGGCCCGGCAAACCTTGCTGATGCCGTTGGCCAGTTCGTTGACCACGCGCTCTGGGTGACCGGTTTCGATCAAGTAAAGCGGGTGCTGGTGAATGTAGGTCGTCCACAGGAATTCTTCCCGCATCAAACCGATCCCGTCAGCTGGCAAAGTTGAGTACTTCTCGGCCAGGTCCGGGTCGCCCAGGTTCATCATGACTCTGGTTGCCGTTGGCGGGAAGTATTCAGCAGCTGCCATCGGCGTGCCGCTTTCTTCCTTCTTCGGCTTAACGACCTCTTCAGCCACGCCTTGGTATACAACGCCGTTCTTGGCATCAACGGTGACTTCCTGGCCGGTCTTCAGTAAGCGGGTAGCGAAAGTGCCCCGGCTGGCCGTGCCGACGATACATGGAATCTGCATCTCTCTGGAAACGATCGCGGCGTGGCAGGTCATCCCACCGTTGTTGGTCACGATGGCGGCAGCCTTCTTCATGGCTGGTACCCAGTCAGGCGAGGTCATCAAGGTAACCAGGATTTCGCCTTCCTTGAATTCGCCAATGTCCTTCGGGTCGTCAATTACGTGCACAATCCCGGAGGCAACGCCTGGGCTGGCTGGCAGGCCCTTGACCAGAACCTTGTTGGAGCTTGGCGTTACTTCAGCGCTTTCTTCGCTTTCTTCCTTGCCGCCTTCCTTCTTTCTTTGGGACCAAACGGTTTCCGGACGGGCTTGAACCAGCCAGAGCTTGTCGTCTTGGTCACGGGACCATTCCATGTCCATGTAGCAGCCATAGTGCTTTTCAATTTGCTTAGCGTAGCCGGCCAGTTCAATGACTTCTTCGTCAGTCAAGCAAGGGCTCTTAGCCACGTCCTCTGGGACATCCCTTTGCTCAACCCCGCCGCCTGGCAGGCGGATCAGTTCGATGTTCTTGTTGTTGATGGTCTTGCTGCTGATCTGCATGCTATCCTTGTCAACTTCAAAGTTGTCCGGGGTAACCGTCCCTTGAACGATGTATTCGCCCAGGCCCCATGACCCTTCGATCATGACCTTGGTGTCGTCACCGTTGGCAACGTTGACCGTGAACATGACGCCGGCTGACTTGGAGAAGGCCATCATCTGCACGGCGGCTGACAAGGCTACCTTCTCTTGCGGGAAGTTCTGCTTGATCCGGTAGTAGGTTGCCCGGTCAGTGAACAAGGAAGCGTAGCAGTCCTGCACCTTGCGGATGACATCTTTGCGGCTTCTAACGTTAAGGTAAGTGTCCTGTTCCCCGGCAAATGAAGCATCCGGCAGGTCTTCAGCAGTCGCGCTTGAACGAACGGCAACATACGGTTCGTTTTGGCCGGTCATCTTGGCCAGTTCGTCGTATGAGTTGCCGATGTCCTCAGCCAGGTCTTCCGGCATTGGCGCTTCACGCATGATTTTTCTGATTTGGCTGCAGACCCGGTGCAGTTCTTCTGAATCTTCTGGATCCTTCAAGGTTGCCAGCAAGGCATTTACCTTCTCGTTCAAGCCATTGACTTCCATGAAGTGCCGGTAGCCGTGAGCCGTAGTCGCGAAACCGTAAGGCACTGGCACGTCAGTGCCTGAAGTCAATTCACCCAATGATGATGATTTGCCGCCGACAAGGCCAACGTCTTCCCGGCGCAATTGGTTGAACCAAAGAACATATGCATTTTCTCGTTCTTCTTCAGTTAATTCTTTCTTGTCATTAACTTCCATTGTTTTCACCTCATATCACTCGGCTTGTAATCCTTTTCACTTTTCACTACTGATTATTGCCCTTTTGTGAAAAAATGTCAACAGTTTCTTGCAACTTTTTTTGCGGAATCTTTTTGTAACCGTTTCCTTTGTTAAATTAACAATCTTTTAAAATTTATTTTTGGTAAAAAACGCCGCCGCTGCCGTATTGTTTTTATTCACAAACTAAAAATAGTTTTATCGAAAAAGAGTCGCCGGGCGCGTCCGCTCAAGCAGACTTGCAATTTTTTTCGCAAGATTTCATAATGCATAAGCAAAAGAAAAAGGCCTTCCCTTAGGAAGACCTTGAAAGTCATTTAGTGAAACTTTTGAACGATCCGGGTAACCCGGCTGCCCAGCACCTTTTCGGCCAGGCCGGTTTTTAGGCTGAGTCCGCCGTAAACGGCCACGCCCACCAGCACGGCCAGGGCGATCAAGACCATCGCCGACAAGCGCCGGTAAGGATTTAAGAAGTGGCCGGCCAGCTTGACGGTCAGCCCAACCGCCGCGAACATCACCAGAGAAAAGCTGGCAGTGCCGATGAAGCGGCGCATCGTCCGGTCAGCCCGCCAGCGGTACTTCACGCTGAGGTGCTTCAACGACATGGCAATGACCACCAGCAGACCCAGGTTGGTCGCCAGAAGCGGCCCGTAGATCTTGAACAGGCGGATCAGCGGATACTGCAGGATCCCCTTGATCAACAGGCCGATCAGCAAATAGCGGATCGCGTACATGTTTTCATCCAGCCCCTGCAAGATGGCCATCAAGACCGTGAACATCCCCAGGCTGATCGCCGTGAAAGACGACAGGTAGAGCACGTTCGCGCCCAGTCCGTCATAGCCGTAGAAAATGGTGTAAAGCGGCTTGGAAATGGCCGCCATCCCCAGAGAAGCCGGCAGCAGGACAAACAAGAACAGTTCCAGCGTGTTGGCAATCTGCCGGGAAATGTCCCGATAGTCCCCCCGGGCATGAGCACCTGACAAAAGCGGGATCGCCGTAACGGCCATGGCCGATGACAGCGACACCACGATCATGATCAGCTTGTTGGCGTTCAAGCCAAACAGGGCATACCAGCTTTCGATGGTGTCATAAGGCACGTGCATGAAGCTGGCAATCATTGGGTGGAAGGTGTACTGGTCCACCAGCTGGAAGATGTTGATCCCCGAGTCGATGATGATGAAGGGAATCGACTGCTGAATGATTTCAAACAGCAGGCTGTTGGTCGACACCTGAATCCGGTTGTTTGACTGAGCAACCAAAGGATCAGTTTCCCGCTTCTGACGCAGGTAAAAGACAACAAGCAGGCAGATTCCGAAGACGGCACCGATCGCGGCCGCCAGGTTGGACTGCGTGACGGCATCGACATAATTGCCGTGCTGCACCTGCATGATCACGTAAGCCGTCAAAAGCATCCAGATGACCCGGGCCAGCTGTTCCACGAACTGGGACATGGCACTGGGCATCATGTCATTGTAGCCCTGGAAATAACCGCGCAGAATGCTCAGTATCGGAATGATCAAAACGGCTACCGACAGGCTGCGGATCACCGGCACTTCCTGGTGGTTAAAGCCTGACAGTGGCAAAGCCAGGAAATACATGCAGGCCGCGGCCAGCACCCCGAAGATCCCCATCATGACCAGGCCGTGCCTGAACAGCTTGCGGCCAATCCCGTACTCATTGAGCGCGTTGTACTTGGCAATCTGCTTGGCTATCGCCCCGGGAATGCCCGCAGTGGAGATGATAATAAACAGGCTATAGATGTTGTAGCTCTTCGCCGTCAGCGAGTTGGCCAAGTTGCCGTACTTTCCCATCCAGGCATACCAGGGAATGATATAGATTGCCCCCAGAATCCGCGACAGGATCGATCCAAAAGTCATCCAGGCCGAACCCTTTAGAAGTTGAGCCTGGGAGTTGGTCTGTGATTTGTTTTTTGCCATAAAACTTCCCTAATCTAATACTTCAACCTACTATCATATTCCTGATCCAGTCTGAAATATACCATAAATTGATTTTTTAGGAAAATTTTAGATTTATTTGGCAACAATGTTCACGATCTTGTTTGGAACGACAATGACTTTCTTGATTTCTTTGCCGTCCAAAAATTCCTGAACGTGCGGCAGAGCCGTTGCGGCAGCCTGGGCTTCTTCCTTGCTTGCGTCCTTGGCGATCTTGAAGTTGCCCCGCTTCTTGCCGTTGACGGTCACGGCCATTTCAACCGTGTCTTCAACCAGCTTGCTTTCATCGTAAGTCGGCCAGGCAGCAAACTGCACGCTTTCGTTATGGCCGAAGACGTGCCAGATTTCTTCCATCATGTGCGGCGCAACCGGAGCCAGCAGCTTCACGAAGCCTTCAGCGTAAGCCCGCGGAATCTTGTCCGCCTTTTGGCAGGCGTTCATGAAGACCATCATTTGTGAGATCGCCGTGTTGAAGCGCAGTTCTTCAAAGTGTTCAGTAACAGTCTTGACCGTTTCATTGTAGATCTTGTCAAGCTTGCCGTCGTTTTCGTCGGTCAGTTTCTCTGATGGGATTGGGTCCAGGTCCAGGTCGTTGACGAAGGTCCGCCATACCCGGTCGAGGAACTTCTTAACCCCGGAAGGACCGTTGTCGTCCCAGTCGATAGAAGCGTTCAGCGGGCCCATGAACATTTCGTAAGTCCGCAGGCTGTCTGCCCCGTATTCGTCAACGACGTCGTCAGGGTTGACCACGTTGCCGCGGGACTTGGACATCTTTTCATGGTTCTTCAAAATCAGGCCCTGGTTGTAGAGCTTTTGGAACGGTTCCTTGGTCGGTACAACGCCCAGGTCGTACAGCACCTTGTGCCAGAATCTCGCGTAAAGCAGGTGCAGGGTTGCGTGTTCAGCCCCGCCGATGTACAAGTCAACCGGCATCCACTTCTTCAAAAGTTCCGGATCAGCCAGCGCCTTGTCGTTGTGCGGGTCGATGTAGCGCAGGAAGTACCAGCTTGACCCGGCCCACTGCGGCATGGTGTTGGTTTCCCGCTTGCCCTTTCTGCCGTTTTCATCAACGACGTTGACCCAGTCGGTCAAGTTGGCCAGCGGACTTTCCGGAGTGCCTGAAGGCTGAATGTTGCTTTCCTTAGGCAGCCGCAGCGGCAGTTCGTCTTCTGGGACCAGGGTGGTTTCCCCGTCTTCCCAGTGGATGACCGGAATCGGTTCGCCCCAGTAGCGCTGACGAGAGAAGTTCCAGTCCCGCATCTTGTAGTTGACCTTCTTTTCGCCGACGCCCTTTTCAGTCAGCCAGTCAACCATCTTGGCCTTGGCATCTTCAATGTTCAAGCCGTTCAAGAAGTCGGAGTTGACGTGGGCACCATCGCCAGCGTAAGCTTCCTTGCTGATGTCGCCGCCTTCAACGACTTCCTTGATTGGCAGGCCGAACTTGGTGGCAAAAGCGTAGTCACGGTCGTCGTGGGCTGGAACGGCCATCACGGCACCAGTCCCGTAAGTTGCCAGAACATAGTCGGAGATCCAGATCGGCACGGCTTCGCCGTTAACCGGGTTGATGGCGTAAGCACCAGTGAAGACCCCGGTCTTGTCCTTGTTCAAGTCGGTTCTTTCCAGGTCGGACTTGGATTCGATTGACTTGATGTAGGCTTCGACCGCTTCCTTTTGTTCAGGCGTGGTGATTTCCTTGACCAGGTCGTTTTCCGGTGCCAAAACAGTGTATGAGCAGCCAAACAGGGTGTCTGGACGGGTGGTGAAGACGTCAAAGCTCTTGTCTGAGTCCTTGACCTTGAAGGTTACTTGGGCACCGACTGAACGGCCGATCCAGTTTCTTTGCATTTCCTTGATCGGTTCCGGCCAGTCCAGATCGTCCAAGTCGTCCAGCAAACGGTCAGCGTAAGCGGTGATCTTCAGCATCCACTGCCGCATCTTGCGCCGGTAAACCGGGAAGCCGCCGCGTTCAGTCTTGCCGTCGATGACTTCTTCGTTGGCCACGACCGTGCCCAGGTCCGGGGACCAGTTGACTGGCACTTCAGCTTCATAAGCCAGGCCCATCTTGTACATTTGTTCAAAAATCCACTGGGTCCACTTGTAGTAGTTCGGGTCAGTCGTCTTGATTTCCCGGTCCCAGTCGTATGAGAAGCCCAGAGCCTGCAGCTGCTTCTTGAAGTGGGCAATGTTCTTGTCGGTAAAAGTTGCCGGGTCATTGCCAGTTTGCAAAGCATACTGTTCAGCCGGCAGACCGAAAGCATCCCAGCCCATTGGGTGCAAGACGTTGTAGCCTTGTGCCCGCTTCATTCTGGCCATGATGTCAGTGGCGGTGTAGCCTTCTGGGTGGCCGACGTGCAGCCCCTTGCCTGACGGGTAAGGGAACATGTCCAGAACGTAGTACTTTGGCTTTTCTGGATCAGTGCCGGTCTTGAAGGTCTTGTTTTCCAGCCAATATTTTTGCCATTTCTTTTCGACAACTTTATGGTTGTACATCTGCTAAATCCTTTCCTAAAAACAAAAAACGCCCTATGTGCAAACATAGGACGAGTTATTTCGCGGTACCACCTAAGTTCCACGCTTTCGCGTGACCCTCACATGTTTCTTAAAGCGAAACAACACTTATGGCATTTTCCGGGTGAGTTCAGAATCCTTCTTTCAAGCCTTGCAGCAACCGGCTCTTCTCTGATGGAAGAAAAAATTCTTACTGCTCCCTGCCCTTTATTATTTTCTCTATAACGATTATACTTTACCACATGAGCCAAATTTTACAAGGGAGAGAATTAAAAACAATTGAACACAAAAGAAAATAAAGTTAATTATCAGCCGCTGTTGCTTTTTGGCGGCGCTTTCGGCCTCTTTTTCGCTTATTGGGTCAGCCTGATTGCCAGCAAGAACCCATTTATCAAGACTTTTGACACGGCCGTCTACAATGCCATCAAAAACAACAGCCAACTGGAGCACCAGCTGACCTTTTACTGGACCCAGCTGGGCAATACTCTTACGATCACAGTCTTTACAGTGATTCTGGTTCTTGTGCTGATTTGCTTCCGCGACTATATCCACGCTCTCTTTGCCAGCTTGACGATGATCGCTGCCAATTCCTGCAATTCGATCATCAAAAACATCATCCAGCGGCAGCGGCCGCATATGGACAAATCAGTCCAGGCCAACGGCTTTTCCTTTCCGTCCGGCCACTCAGTCGGCTCCATGACCCTGGCTCTGGTCTTGATCGCCTTGATTGTCGTTTTGATCAAAAAGAAACCGCTGAAAACCGGCTTGATCGCTTTCTGTATTTTCTTTGCCTTCTCAATCGGCTTTACCAGAATGTACCTGCACGTCCACTGGCCCAGCGACGTTCTTGGGGGCTGGTGCGAGGGCCTGGCCTTCGGCCTGATTGGCAGCTGGCTCTTTTTTAAAGCTTTGGCCAAACAACGGGAAAAAGCCGAAAGCAAAAGCGAATAAAAAATAAAACCTGCTCAAGCGAGCAGGTTTTTATTTTTGCTTTTTTCTGTTTAATCCTGCTTTTTTTGCCGGTAGATGTGGTTGAAGACCAGCGACAAAAGCAAGGCTGCAAGGGAAACCAGGTAGATCCCCCGCATGGCCGAGCGCAGGATTTCCCTTAATGGAGCCAAAACGGCCGGATCCAGGCTTTTGGCTTGGACCGGGGAAACGATCTTGTTCATCATCTCGCCGGTCAAAGACGGGTGTTTTTTAAGCCCGCTGGCTACGACAGAGTTGAAGGTCATTCCGTAAAAGACCATCATCACGGTTTGGCCCAGGTACTTCATCAAAGTGTTGAAGGAAGTCGCCACCCCCACCTGACTCTTGTCCACCACCATCTGGGCCCGGACCTGGCTGGCCGTGGCAATGCTGCCAAAGCCGATTCCGTTAAAGACGGCAATCAGGCAAAAGACCCAAAACGGCGTATAGGTCGGGATCAGGATAAAGGCCAGGTCGGCCCCGATCAAGAGGAAAAGCGACGCATCAAAGTACTTTTGCGTTCCCCACCGTCCCATGAGGTCGCCAGCCAAAAAGGACCCGCAGACCCACATTAAGGAACTTGGCGTAATGGCAAAGCCGGCAACTGAGGCACTGACCCCGTTGATCCCCTGCAGCCAGGTCGGAATATAGAATTCAAAGCCGATCACTACCCCGGAAACCAGCAGCTGCAAGAGGTTGACTGCCAGAAATTCCCGGTCCCGCAAGATACTGAACGGAATGATCGGGTCGGCGGCTGTTTTTTCCACCTTGACAAAAAGCCAGAGGCTGGCCAGCATGACCAGCGCCAGGACCAGCAAGGTCCAACTGAAATCCGTTTCCAGGCCCTGCAAAAGAAGCATTAGGGACAAAAGGAAGACAACCAGGCTGCTGCTGCCTTTGATGTCGATCTGCAGCTTGTTTTTGGCGAAATCCTCATGCAGATAAAAGGCAACCAGCAAAAAGGCAACCAGGCCGATGGGTACGTTGATCATAAAGACCCAGTGCCAGGACAGTTTCTGGACGATGAAACCGCCCAAAAGCGGCGCGATGACCGAAGCCAGGCCCCAGAAGCCGGAAGTCAGCCCCAGCATTTTGGCCCGCTTGTCGATGTCGTACATGTCAGCCAAGACCGTCACCCCGGCCGTCTGAATCGCCCCTGAACCCAGGCCCTGCAGGACCCGGAAGATGATCAACTCCAGCATCGAATGTGAGAAACCGCAAAGAGCTGAGCCGATCACGAAAAGTCCGATGCCAAATAAAAAAACTGGCTTGCGTCCTACGCTATCAGCCAGTTTCCCATAAATTGGCGTTGAGACTGCCGTCATCAGCAGAAATACAGAGACCACCCAGCTCATGATCGCCAGCCCATCCAAATCAGCAATGATGGTTGGCATCGCGGTTGAAACAATCGTTCCTTCGATCGCGGACATGAAAGTAGTGATAAAGACAGCGAGCGTGACCATTTTCACGTTTGTTTTCTTCAATTCTCTTCTCCAACGAAATCTATGTTACGTTAATGTCTTACGTTTATTCAGTTGTATCCTAGCGCCGGTCGGCCACGAAAGCCTGCAGGGCAGCTGCCTTGTCGGTTCTTTCCCAAGGCAGGTCGATGTCGGTGCGGCCGAAGTGACCGTACGCAGCAGTCTGCTTGTAAATTGGCCGGCGCAGGTCCAGCATTTTGATGATACCGGCCGGGCGCAAGTCGAAGTTGGCCCGGACTGCTTCAGTCAGCAGCTGGTCACTCACCTTGCCGGTTCCAGCCGTGTCGATCATGATGGAAACCGGGTGGGCCACGCCGATGGCGTAAGCCAGCTGCACTTCGCAGCGGCTGGCCAGGCCGGCAGCCACGATGTTCTTGGCTACGTAGCGGGCAGCGTATGAGGCGCTTCTGTCGACTTTAGTCGCGTCCTTGCCGCTGAA
>NZ_BOCG01000404.1 GCF_016587775.1 Lactobacillus nasalidis
TCGATGCCCAGGCCAGCCGGATTAGGGTTGAAGTCCAGCATTCCGGCTTAAAACAGGTTTCGGTCCAAGACAACGGCAGCGGCATTGCCGCCGACCAGGTCGACCTGGCCTTCATGCGGCACGCGACCAGCAAGATCAGCAATGAGCGGGATTTGTTCAACATCGCGACCCTGGGTTTCCGCGGCGAGGCCCTGGCCTCAATCGCGGCTGTAGCCCACGTCGAGATCCTGACTTCAACCGACGGGCAGACGGCGACGCGGGCCGGTTTTGCCGGCGGGGTCAAGAAGTTTCAAGAAGACGCCGGCAGTGCCAAGGGCACCAAGATCACGGTCGGTGACCTGTTTTACAACACGCCGGCCCGGCTGAAGTATTTGAAGAGTCCCAAGACCGAGCTGCTGAAAATCGTGGACATCGTCAACCGGATTGCCCTGGGCCACCCGGAAATCAGCCTGACTCTGGCCAGCGACGGCAAGGTCCTGCTTAGAACTTCCGGCAACGGCAACTTGAAACAGGACGTGGCCAACATATACGGCCGCAAGGTGGCTGAAAAAATGCTGACGGTTGAAAACGAAGATCCGGATTTTACCCTCTACGGACTGGTTTCCCAGGCCGGGTTAACCCGGTCGAGCCGCAATTTCATCTCGATCCTGCTCAACGGCCGCTATATCAAAAACTACCAGCTCTCCAGCGCCCTGCTGGACGGCTACGGCAACAAGCTGGCGGGCAAGTACCCGATCGCGGTTCTGGCGATTGAAGCCGACCCGCTTTTGGTCGACGTCAACGTCCACCCGACCAAGGAAGAGGTCCGCTTGTCCAAGGAAAAGGAGCTCAGCCGCCTGATCACCAGCGCCGTCTCCAATGCCTTGCTGGAAGAAAAGGAAGACAGCCCGCTTTTTCAGCTGACGCCTTTTAAGGAGAAGACCCAGCTGGACCAGTTGGAATTCAACCTCAATCAAAACGTGGTCGACACCCGCCGGCCGGATGACTTCAAGCTGGAAGCAGCGCAGGTGGCTGAACCGGAAAAAGTTCCCAAAGCCGCAAAAGCTGCAGAAAAGCCGGCCGAAGCAAGTGAAGTTCCGGAATACGTCGACTTAAACCAGGTCAGAGAAGACGACAAATATGTCCTGACCAAGACCTGGGACCGGCATGTTCAAGAACAGACCGCCCTGCCGCCTTTTGCCGGCCAGGAAACAGGGCCGCTGACTTCAAGGGCCGACCAGGTCTTGTCCAAGCACCTGCCAGCCTTGAAGCTGCTGGGGCAGATGGGCGGCTACCTGCTGGCCGGACATGAAAACGACCTTTACCTGATCGACCAGGTAGCGGCCAGAAGACGGCTGGAATATGACCAGATCCTGGCCAGCCTGGAAAAGGATGAAAACTACCAGCAGGGCCTGCTGGAGCCCCTGGTTTTTGACTTCAGCGTCTATGACTACCAGAAATTGAAGGACCAGCTGCCCCTTTTGCGCCAGCTGGGGCTGGAAATGGAGGACTTCGGTCAAAACAGTCTCTTGATGCACTCTTACCCGACCTGGCTGAAAGGCGAGGTGACCGTGCAGGTACGGGAATTGCTGGACCAGATCCTGGCCAGCCGGCAAAGCAGCGCCCAGGGGCTTTTGAAAATGGTGGCCGCCAGAGCAGCTGAAAGCAACGTGGCCCGCCGGGTCAAGCTGACCGGCGCGGAAGCCGCTGACCTGCTTTTGCGCCTGCAGACGGCCAGCGACCCTTACCGGGATGCCAGCGGCCAGATCGCGGTCGTCCGTTTGAGCCAGACCGACCTGAACAAGCTTTTTAAGAAAGGATAGCAGATGTACGAGTATTTTGAGGGCATCATTACTGCAGTGAATCCGGCCTATGTCGTGATCGAGGTGGCCGGAATCGGCTACCGGATCCTGACGCCGACTCCATATGCCTACCATGAGGGGGACAAGGCCCGGATCTATATCGAACAGGTAGTGCGGGAAAACGGC
>NZ_BOCG01000405.1 GCF_016587775.1 Lactobacillus nasalidis
GGTCGAACAGGCCGGCCAGCAGCTGCTGGCGGCAATTGACGAATACCTGGAAGAAAACAGTTAGAAGAAAAGGAGCCATGAAAGATGAAAGTTATTTTTATGCAAGACGTTAAAGGCCGGGGCAAGCGGGGGCAAGTCAAGGACGTGCCGGACGGCTACGCGCAAAACTACCTGCTCAAGCGGGGCCTGGCCAAGGAAGCCAGCAAGGGCAATCTGAACACCCTGAAGCGGGTTGAGGCCAACGAGAAGGCCGAATACGAGGCACAAAAGGCAGCTGCCCAGGAAATCAAGAAGCAGCTGGAAGCCGACGAAACGGTCGTTGAACTGAAGTCCAAGGCCGGCAGCGACTCCCGCCTCTTCGGTTCGATCTCCAGCAAGAAGATCATCGAAGGCCTGGACAAGCAGTTCGGCATCAAGCTGGACAAGCACAAGCTGGAACTGCGCGAGCCAATCAAGGTTCTGGGCTACACCAACGTTCCGGTCAAGCTGTTCAAGGGCGTTGAGTCCAAGGTCCGGGTGCACGTTACCCAAGAAGATTAGCAAAGAAGCCTGACTGATGGATAACCTTGTTGCGCAGCAGATCCCGCATGATTCTGCTGCTGAAAAAGCCGTTTTAGGGGCGATTTTCATTGACCCCGAGGTCATCAATGACGTCAGCGCGGTCCTGGAGCCGGCCGACTTTTATGAGCATGCCAACCGGCTGATCTACAGCGCGCTCTTGGCCTTGTACGACGAGAACAGGTCGGTTGACCTGGTCACGCTGCAAGAGGAGCTCAAACGACGGGGGCAGTTGGAAGAATTAGGCGACATGGCCTACGTGTCAGAGCTTTTGGCGGCCACGCCGACTGCTTTTCACGCCAAGGACTATGCCCGCATCGTCCACCAGAAGGCCCAGCTGCGCAATCTGATCAATGCCAGCCAGAAGATCATCTCCAGCGCGGTTCAAGGCGCCGACAGCGTCGACGAGATCCTCAGCAACGCGGAAAACGAGATCATGAGCGTCTCCAACGAAAAGGGGAGCGGCGGCTTTCACCGGATCGAGGATCTGGTCCGGGGAGCCATGGAACAGGTCTCGCAGAACGCCAAGAACCAGGACGCGGTCACTGGCT
>NZ_BOCG01000406.1 GCF_016587775.1 Lactobacillus nasalidis
CTAAGTCGGCGGCTTCCAGTAGCCAAAGCACAAGCACGAGTGCAGACCGGATCGGGACTTTGACCAGCCAATTGCGGGCCAAGCTGCCGGGGATGCTTTTGCCAACAGCAGACGGCTTGGGCCAGGGCAGTGAAAACCTGAACGTGCGCTACACCAGTTCAGCCAGCAAGAACGTTGTCTACTACAGCGTCGGGACCAGCCCGCTGGCTTTAAACGACAGCCAGATTGCCAGTGAAAAGCCTTATGCCGTTTTGACGGAAAACAAGAACGTGGCGGATGCCAGCAGCTTGATCAATTACCAAGAGGCAAAAACTAGCCTGCCGGCAGTCAAGATTGCCTCCGGCGTGACCGGGACAGAAGAAGGGGCGGCCGGGTCGACTTACCTGCAGTTCAACCAGGGCCAGTGGTCCTTCGTCGTCCGGGCCAGCAATGTAGAGGGGCAAAAGCCGCTGCCGACGGCGCAAAAGCTGCTAGCGCTCTACCAGCAATACGGTCTGCCGAATGCGACGGCAAAATCCAGCGTGCAGGTTGATGTCGGCGAAAGCCTGGGGTCTTTGAACACGGTGATTACCTGGGCCAAAGGCTCCAGTGTCTACCAGCTCAATGCCCACAGCACGGAGACTGCCTTTAAGATGCTCAAGAGCCTCAGCTGAGCTTGAAAAATACGTATGCGGCAGCAGCCCAGAGGATGAAGCCGGCGAGGGTTGCCAAATGGAAGTAAGGCTTGCGGATCTTGTGGCGGAAGGCAAACATGCCCAGGCCGGACCCAAGAGGGGCCAAGAGAGAACAAGTAAGGAGAATCCGTTCAGGGATGCGCCAGGCATGCCGGATGGCTTTAGCCTTGTCGATGCCGTAGAGGGCGAAGGCGATTAAATTGATAAGCAGAAGGCTGCTTAGCCAAAGATGATTCATTTTGTTTCCTAGTTAGTTTTTTCAATAGAATTACAGACCATCCTGCTCAGGCAGGGTGGTTTTTTGTCAAAAAATAAAAGCAAGGCAGTTAGCCTTGCTTGTCATCGGCCTTGCTCCAGAGGATGTTGTTTTCTAGTTCCTTTAAGCAATAGAGCTTTGGCGGCCGGCCGCTTTTGTGGAAATTCTTCTGCACGCCCAATTCGGTAAAGAGGAAGCCGTGGGTCTTGCGGAAGTTGGAATTGTCGATCTTGTCGGCAGTAGTCTGGAAGAAGGGGGCGTAAACCTCGCGGGCTTCACGCAGGGTAAATTCGGGCCCGAGAATCTGCAGGATGCTGGGCTGGTAGTCCAATTTGTTGCGGATGCGCTGGATGGCCACGGCGATGATTTCGTCATGGTCAAAGGCCAGGGCGTGGGAATTTTCTGCTAATTCAAAGGTCAAGGCCTTGTCAGCGGAAAAAAGCTCATACTTATGGCCGAAGTTTTCAAAGGCAAACCAGGCAACGTCGCTGGCTCCGTAGCCGGGGCGCAGGTTTGGCATGGCGGGCAGGTAGGTCATGTAGGTCAAGGCCAGGGCCCGCTCGCCTGGTGTCCGGTGGGGGGAGGTAAAGGTGGCCAGCTGCTCGGTGGAAGATTCCGGCAGGTCAAGGCCGATTTTTTCTTTGATCAAACGCACGGCAGCCTGGTCGGCGCTTTCGTTTTCCCGAAGGAGGGTTTCTGGCAGGGCCCAGCGGTCGGCAAAAGGTGCTTCCTTGCGCTTGACCAAAAGCAGCTGAACCCGGTGGGTTTCCTTGTTAAAGCTCCAGATCAGGTTGGTGATGGTGATCAAGGGGCGTTCGACTATCTTTTCTAATTCAGGCATCAAAACGGCTCCTTTCAGTTTTCTTACTATTATATCATTGCCGGGAGGATTGGCTGGCTGTGGAAGAATGATGAAAAATCAGTCTGAATTTTGACATAATCCGTCTCTTTTTCACGTTTGAGTTAAAATTTGTTACGATAAAAATGGTTGATTTTTCATGAAAGGAAAGAAAATTATGGATAATAACTTGCATAAAGTTGAAACACTGACAGATGAAGAATTGGAACAGATTGTTGGGGGAGGCATTGAAGGATTCGGCATTTATATTGGCGGTGCTACTCAAGTGAAAAATAGTGAAGCTTCCTTGATTTTCCGCTTATTGCATCACAAGCGCCATGGAAGAAATTAAACTGTATGTTGAATTGATCGCTGGTGTTTTGTCAGCTGCTATTTCGGTTGCGTTTGATATATATGTTGGTTACCGTTTAGCAGAAATTAAGTTGACTGGTTATCGCAATCGAATATTTGCTTTCGGACTATGTATACTAGCAATCTTAATGGCCATACAAGGAAGATGGGAAACAAACGCAGCTAGTGTAGTGGAATTGATACTATTCACTTGGCACTATCGAAAATATGGCTTAGTTAGGGTTTCAGGCGCCTTTATGGTGGGGCTACTAATAGATTTTTTGTATGATTTGATTATTGTCTTCTTACAAAGAATTCCAAATATCAGCGAATTAATGCTTAGTCTCTGCACGTTGGGGTTGTCTATTTTTTACTATTCTCTATGTATTTTGTTGATTAAGCATTTTCGACAATGGCTACTGCAAAGATTGGAAGACCAATGCCGAAAAATATTTTGGAGTTTATTAGCGTATTCATTCTGCTCATTGATGGTAGTTAATTTGATCAATGTTTTTCTTGATGAGGCCAAACCCTCTGTTATTGGTTATTCTTACCTGTCAATTGGGCAAGCAGCTTTTAGCTGGATCGTTTATTATGTTTTGCGAAGGGCAGAGGATGCACGTTTTAAAGCACAATTACAGCAGCAAAAGCAAAAGGAGCTGGAGGAATATGCCAACTACCTTGAACAAAGTGAAGATAATCTCCGTGCATTTAGGCACGATTACCGGAATCTGCTGAATTCGCTAAAAGTCAGTGCAGCTGAAGGAAATGTTCAAGAGCTGTTAGATAAATTAGAACGCTATTCTGCTGAAAACCTCGATTCTCAGGCTCTTCTTAAGTACAAAGACACAAACCACATTCAGGTTAAAACTCTTAAGAGCCTCATTATCACGAAGCTGAATGCCATATATCAAGCAGGCATTCCTTATGATTTTGAATGTCGGCAGACAATTGCGTCAATCCCAGGCAATGTTGATGAACTTGACTTAGTTAGAGTAATTGGAATTACCTTTGACAATGCATTAGAGGAGAGTCAATCTCTTTCAGAAAGAAATGGTCATCCAGAGATACAGGCGATGCTTTACCAAGAAACAACAGATAGTCTAGAGTTTGAAATCCGAAACAAGATCGTCCGGGGTAAAAGACAGCATACAAATCTAGCAACTAAAGGCTTTACAACGAAAACAGGACATCAAGGTCTAGGGTTGGCAAATTTGCAAGATATCGAACAAAAGTATTCGGAATTAGATATCTCATACAATGTTTCGGATGGCTGGTTTGACCTTTACTTAACGATTGATCAAGAAGAGGATGAGTAAGTTGGAATATAAGGTTATCGTGTGTGATGACGATGCGTCTTTGGCTGAAAGCCTTGCTCAAAGGATAGTTTATGCTAGCGAGAATTTGTCAGATGACAACGAAAATTACCGACAGAGCAAGGTGGAATTAGCATTGGTTGCCAACAGTTTTGAAGAGGTAGCTGGCTATTTGGTAGCTAACGAAACGACTAATGCACTTTATTTTTTAGACATTGAATTGAACAAGGGGATTAATACAGGCGTTGACTTGGCTGAGTTTGTTCGAAGTCGTGATCCCAACGCGCAGATAATCTTTGTGACAGCGTATGATAAATACGCCCCATTGACCTATCGTCGGCGAATTGGCGCAATTGATTACATCAACAAGGAACTGCCTTCAGCTGCCTTTATGCAGCGGCTAAAGGAAACTTTGCAAGCAGCCTTTGATAATCTGGACCTTTTAAGTCACGTAAACCATCAGTATTTTAGCTACAAGTGCGGCCGGCATTTACAAAGAGTCCGTGCTTCTGAAATTTACTATATCGAAAACAGCACGATGCAACACAAAGTTCATTTAGTAGCGGCAAATGGTGACAGTGAATTTAAGAACAACATTTCTAAGCTGGATGAAGAAAATGATTTTTTGCTAAAAGTTTCGCAGTCATGCGTAATCAATCCGGATAATGTAGTCAGCGTAGATTTGGCTAAAAGATACGTAACTTTTCCAAACGGAGATATAGTTTACTTCTCGAGAGATAAGAAGAAGCAGATCGCAGCACTTGGAGAAAAACAGAATCAGTCCAAAAACTGACCGGATAGGTACTTTTCTGCAATTAAAGATTGAAAAGGGTAAGATTGCAATGAGCTGATAGGGAAGCAATTTTCCTCTGCCACTAATTACAAACAGTGCTAGAATGTAAGCGAAAAAACATTGTTTGATTTTTCATTTTATAGGGGGCTGTACGATGTTTTTTAACAAGAAAGAAAACGAAGCAGAAGAAGCATTTAAGAAGCAATTGGAAACTGTCGCAAATGACCCGGCAGTCAAGGCAAACGCGGCTTTGAGCAAGCTGCTTGAAGCAGCTGTTAAGAAGGCTGAAAAGTCAGAATCAATCCGCTCAATTGCGTCTAACCTGGACACTCAATTGCGGTCAAACTTTGCTGAAAACAAACTGCCAAAGGCCGTTACTAGCTTGCAACTGGACTTGGCCCGCTACTCTGCAGTTGGTTCTAATGGCGTAGTTCTGAAGTAATCTACTGAAAACTTAATCATATTAAAATAAGTGCTGCTGAAGTTTGGTATTCCTTCTTCAACAGCGCTTATTAATTTATTTTGAACAAAAAATGAAAAAACGCTATGCTTTGCTCATGATTGGTGCTACATTTGTCGCAAATGATACAGCGTAGTGTTAGCTGTAGTAATCTTTTTTCATGGACTTATGGGAAGAGAAGTAATATGACTATTACAAAAAAGGTAAGCAAAATACTACTATTTAGCTTTGGATTAATTGAGATTTTACTTAATTGTAAAACAGTGAATGCAGCTACCAATGCTGATAGCTCCACAGAGGTTGTTGCAAACTATGAGTTGTCTTCGATTCCTGCAGATACTTTAAAAGAAATGAAGGAAATAGCCAAAGAAGATAGTCTTGTTGATTTTATACAAAAAGGGAATACGGTTACTGTGGAAATATTATTTCCGAACGACAAGGATATAAGAAAAGATGGGACAACGGTAAAAACACCGTTTACAACTTCTTTTATCAGACTACCATCACAGCCTAAACCAAAAGTTATAGACTTTAAGTCTTGGATTGGCTCAATGGATAAGGATAATGGTCAGTCTTCTGTCAGATCAGGAACCATGTTTATCGCTGTTCCTTCGAGCGGTGGTGGATATTCGGGCCAAAATAATGGTGATCGAGTAAAAACTGGTGCACATGTGCATTGTAATAGATTTAATGGGCCGAATAGTGACCCTAGATATTGGAAGAAGACAGATCCGCGATCCTGGACAGATTTCTATAGAAGTGACTGCTACTACCATTGGAGTAAATATGGTTGTTCAGATCTAGGGACAATGACTAAGTGCGATGGGCTTGATAGACGCGGAAAAGGTGTTAAAGATTGCTCCTCGTGGTCTGGTGGCCCAAAACACAAGAATTGGCCTAAGACTTGTTGGTATCGTTAAAGAAAGGAAGATGATTACGTATGTACCAAGCTTCACACCTTCCACTTTGGGAACGTGTTTTCCATATTGTCGGCGACAGCACGATTATCTGGCTGTGGCACCACCTCTTAATCGTGGCTCTAGGCCTTTTAACCTTGCTTGGCTTGGTAATCTATCTGGTTGTCAGCGGCATCCGGCAAAAAAACGTCGCTAAAGCTGTCTGGCCAGTCGTCGTTTTCTGTTCCTGCCTGGGCCTGGTCTACTTTGCCATGAGCTGCGCGATTATGGACTAAAATAGAAAAAGCAAAGTGCTGCTTGAGCCTAAACATCCGGCTTTAGCGGCACTTTTTTCGTCCCTGTGCGTAAATAGCATGAAACATTGTAAGGAAAAAGTAACCAAAAATATTCATACAAAGGCCAAAAAGGGGCCGATTTCTTTGGTATAATAAACTAATTACAAATGTTTCACGGAGGAGTGAGTGGAATAAGATGAACACGCCACGATCACGCGAAGGTAACATTGTCCGTTATCTCGTCTATTTTGTAGTTTTTGTTTTCACGGCCCTGGCCGACAATCTGGCCATCAAGAGCCCGTCCATCAGTATTTGGAACGTCGTGCTCTTTTTAACCTTGGCAGCCATGTGCCTGCTGTTTTACATTTACCGCTACAACCGTGAGCAGCGCTTCTTCGATTCACGCTTCAACGTTCCCTGGCTGAACAGCTTCAAGCTGACCGTGCTTTTGAGCTTGATCGTAGCCGCCGGCCGGATCGGCATCTCTTATCTGCAGCTTTACCAGGGCCTGCCGGCTTCTGGCCTGCAGCTGGCCTACGCGGCTCATTCCACTAGCACCTTGTACTGGTTCATGATGCTGGCCAACGGAGTGGTTCTGCCGATTCTGGAAGAGTACCTTTGTACCGGTTTCCTGTTCAATTACTGGTTCAGGACTGAGAAAAAGGGCGTGGCCTACGCCGGCATGATCTGCTCGGGTCTCTTTTACGCCATCTTGACCTTCCAGTTCGCGCCGGCGATCTTCGCCTTCAATTTTGCTTTCGGCATGCTTTTTGCCTGGAGCTACCTCAGCACCCAGACCATCTGGCTGCCGCTCTACCTGGCGGCCTTGAACGGCGTCTTGACCGTCATCACCATTTCTGTCTGATCAACAAAAAAATAAGCGAGGCTCTCAGAGCCTCGCTTATTTTGATTAATTTATGGTATAAAAAAAGCGGATAGAGTGAATCGAACCCTCATCTCCAGCTTGGGAAGCTAGCGTTCTACCATTAAACTATACCCGCAAGATGTTTTTAGTATAGCATGTAAAAAATATTTCGCCAAGTCTTTTCCGCAACTTTTTTAAAAAAGATTGGCTGCCCCCGGCGGGAATGGTTTAATCCGTTTGTTATTTTTGCTAAAATGATAATAATAACGCACGATAGAAACAATTTAACAATTAGACTAGTAAAGGAAAGCGAAAAATGGCAAAAGAAATTATTTTGACCGGTGACCGTCCAACCGGCAAGCTGCACATCGGACACTACATTGGTTCCCTGAAGAACCGGGTCAAGCTGCAAAACACCGGCGACTATGACTCCTACATTATGATCGCTGACACCCAGGCCTTGACTGACAATGCCCGCAATCCCGAAAAGATCCGCAACTCCCTGATCGAAGTTGCCTTGGACTACCTGGCTGTCGGCCTGGACCCGGAAAAGTCCACCATCTTTGTCCAGTCCCAAATCCCGGCCCTGTTTGAATTGACTACTGACTACATGGACCTGGTAACCCTGTCCCGCTTGGAAAGAAACCCGACTGTCAAAGCTGAAATCAAGCAAAAGGGCTTTGGCGACTCTTTGCCGGTCGGCTTCTTGACCTACCCGGTTGCCCAAGCTGCCGACATCACTGCCTTCAAGGCTACCTTGGTGCCAGTCGGCGATGACCAGGAACCAATGCTGGAACAAACCCGGGAAATCGTCCGCAGCTTCAACCGGACCTACAATGTCGACGTCTTAGTTGAACCAAAGGGCTACTTCCCGCCTAAGGGCCAGGGCCGCCTGCCAGGCCTTGACGGCAACGCCAAGATGTCCAAGTCCCTGGGCAACTGCATCTACCTGTCTGACGACGCGGAAACGGTCAAGAAGAAGGTCATGTCCATGTACACCGACCCTAACCACATCCACGTGGAAGACCCGGGCCAGGTTGAAGGCAACACCGTCTTCACTTACCTGGACGTCTTTGACCCGGACAAGGACACTGTTGCCCAGCTCAAGGAAGACTACCAAAAGGGCGGGTTAGGTGACGTCAAGATCAAGCGCTACTTGAACAAGGTCCTGGAAGCCGAACTGGCGCCAATCAGAGAACGCCGGCAAAAGTACGCTGAAAACCTGGATGCCGTTTACGACATGCTCTATCAAGGCTCACAAAAGGCCAACAAGGTTGCCGACCAGACGCTGCAGGAAGTCCGCGACGCCATCGGCTTCAACTATTTCAAGAACCGAGGCTAAAATGACGCGCAAGCGAATTCCCTGGAAGCAGTATTTTATGATGCAGGCCCTGGTGATCGCCCAGCGGTCGACCTGTGACCGGGCCTTGGTCGGCAGCGTCCTGGTCAAGGACAAGCGGATCCTCAGCACCGGCTACAACGGATCGGTTTCCGGCCAGGAGCACTGCGATGACGTGGGCCACCAGCTGGTTGACGGCCACTGCGTGCGGACCATTCACTCGGAGATGAACAGTTTGATCTCCTGTGCCAAAAACGGGGTCTCGACCGACAACACGGAAATCTACGTGACCCACTTCCCGTGCTACAACTGCACCAAGCACCTGCTGCAGGCCGGAGTAACGAAGATCAACTATTACTATGATTATCACGACAGCCCTTTGGCCATTCAGCTGCTCCGTGATAGTGGAGTACCTTATGAACAGATTAAGCTTGACCGCCAATTCGTCGAAGAACTGGCACACAAACTTGAAGACGGCAGCGACTAAGCTGGCCCGGCTTTTTGCCGTGCTCTGCCTGTTTCCGCTTTTGACGGGGGCAAGCAGCTTTTTCGTGCAGGACAATGCCGGAATCATCGATTCGGACACGGCCAAGATGGTCAACCAAAAGAACGCCAAGTACCAAAAGACTTCCGAGCATCCGATCGTGATCGTCGAAACCCTGCGAAACGCCAAAAGGACGCAGCCCGACGGCCTCAGCAAGGCCACCAAGACCGTGTACATCGTGATCAACGTGCAAAAAGACGGCACCAAGCGGGCCTTTCTTTACAGCAGCAGCGACCTGCACAGCCAGTTCACCGCTCAGGTGCGGGCCAACATCCTCAGCCACACGGCTTCCAAAATAGCCGCTGACGACACGGTGGCCTTCAACGAAGGGGTGCAGGAGCTGTTCAAGATCTCAGTGACCCTGGTTGACCAAAGCATGAGCTTCAAGAAGGACTCGCTGGATCTGTCAAGCGAGGAGCTGAACCGGGTGATCAAGCCTGCCGACCTGCGGATTCCGATCATGTGCGCCCTGATCGTCTTGATCGTGGCCTTGATCGTCTTCCTGCGCTACATCGTGAAGCGGCAGCTGCAGAAGTAGGCCGGAAATTTTTTCACAAAAAAAACTCAATAAAAACGCTAACTTTACATAAAGTGGTTTACAAGTTTGCCCAGAGCGTGTATAGTCTTTTATGTAAAGTTGAAAGAGAGCAAATGAACTGTTAGGTGAGACTCCTACGTGAACACACGCTATCGCCCAGAAACATCCAGAGATGCCAACGGGTTAAATAGAAATTGTCGACATAAGGCACTTTCCAGGTAGCTAGCATGTGCTTACGTCACGTAGTGTTAAAGCTGAGCGATTAGTCAATAGCGTGGCCTTATTTGGCAAGGTCCCCCTTACGTTCTGTAAGGGGGACTTTTTTGTTCGTTTGCGAAGTTGTCATGAGAGGGGAATTATTATGCTCAACAAGTCAATGAACAAAGCTGCCAGCGAAGACGCAAAGCGGGTTTCAAGAATTGCCTTTGAAAAGCGGAGCGTGACCCTGGCCCAGCTGCATACCAACAGCAACGGTCTCAGCACCGAAGAAGCGGCCAATGTCCGGGAAAAGACCGGGACCAATGAAATCGCGAGCAGCAACCAGTCCAGCAAGCTGCACTTCCTGGCTGAAGCCTTTCTGACCCCGTTTACCCTGGTTTTGCTCATCTTGGCGACGATGTCCTTGTTTACCAACTACATCCTCGTCCCGCAGAGTGAAAAGGACCTGAGCACCGTGATCATCATGATTGTCATGGTGCTGGTTTCCGGGATCACTTCCTTTGTCCAGAACGTCCGCACGTCAAATGCCGTCCAGTCGCTTCTGAAAATGGTCTCAGTCACGACCAACGTGCGCCGGGACGGCAAGGACCAGGAAATCCCGACCAAGGACGTGGTGATCGGCGACATCATCAACGTTTCTGCCGGGGACATGGTTCCAGCCGACATGAAGCTCCTGTCCAGCACTGACCTTTTCTGCTCCTCCAGCTCCTTGAACGGGGAATCGACGCCGACGGAAAAGAACGCCAACTTCGTGCCGACCCCGGACAAGATGGAGAGCTACTTGGACTACCCGAACATCCTGTTTGAAGGCACGACGATCGTGTCCGGGTCCGGCCGCGGGGTGGTCTTCGCCACCGGCAGCCACACCATGTTCGGGAAGATGGCGGCAGAAATCGCCAACACTGAAATGAAGGAGACCACTTTTGACACCGGGATCAAGAGCATTTCCAAGCTGCTCTTG
>NZ_BOCG01000407.1 GCF_016587775.1 Lactobacillus nasalidis
CGTCGGCAAGATTGCCAATCAGGAGATCAGAGCCAACCAGCTCTTGAGACGCGGCAGCAAGTGGGCTGGCGGCTACGGAACCCCGTCTGACGGCGATGATACCAATAAGGGATCGCAGCCGGTCCGAGTGCACACTAAGAATGCCAAAAGCTTGATCATCTACTGGTCCCGGTCGGGTTCAACCGAACTGCTGGCCAGCAAGCTGGCTGATAAGCTGGACGCTGACATCTACGAGGTCCGCCTGCAGAACCCATACCCAGCCAACTACCAAAAGACTCTGGCCAGAGCCAACCGCGAAAGAGAAACTGGCAATCCGCCTGCCGTAGTCAAGGACATGTGGAGTCTCAGCCAGTATGACACTGTCTACTTTGGCTTCCAAACCTGGGCAATGACGCTCAGCCAGCCGATGCAGGGCTTTTTAAAGGCTTACGGGCAGGAATTCACTGATAAGAAACTTGCCCCCTTTGAAACCGAAGGCGGCTACGGGCAAGGCGACAGCATCAGCGTCTTCAAGCAGCTGATCAAGGAGGCCGGCGGTAAAAACAATACTTACACCAAGCCGCTCGTTGTTGACGGCAACAAGGTCGACCAAGCCGACCACCGCGTCAGTGCCTGGCTGAAACAAGTCAATTAGCATCCCCTGCCCTGTTTTTTCTCCCCGGTAAAAATGCTATAATGATCATGTAAATATTAACTATACAGGTAACGTGATTTAGCGGAGGCAGAAAAAAATGCGCGAACAAGTTCCCACTTTAGACAGCAGCTTGAGCAAAGAAGAGTTTTTGAATTTGATCCCGGCGGCCTTTCAATCAGTCGTCTTCGGGACCGTCGCCAATGGGCGGCCCTACACTAATGTCGCTGATATTGAACTGTGCCTTGACGGCAAGTTGTATTTCGCGACGACTTACGAGAAGAGCTTTTACCAAAGACTGCAGGCTCAGCCCTATGTTTCAATTACGGCTTTAAAGGGCGAAGAAACGATGTCCAGTGTCGGCTTTACTTTGAACGGCACCGTTAAGGAGGTCGACCTCTCCTACCTTGACAAGATCTATGAGCAGCATCCCGAAATGCTGGAGATCAACAAGACTGAGTCTGAGCGCCGGGAACTGCTGCGGCCTTTTGAAATCACCCCTACCGACGGCTTTGTTTATGACTTGCGGCAAACCCCAATCTTCCAAAAGGCCTTCACTTTCTAATTGCATCTAAAAAGCGACCGAAACTGTTTTAGCTTTCGGTCGCTTTTTTGCGATAAATATCTTAATCTTGCTTAGTATCTTGCAGAACGATCCCCTGGTAAAGCTTTACAGTTACCAGGTAGTAGACCAGATAAAGCAGGAAAAAGGCCAGGAATGGAATCCAAAGCTTGTAGTAAGGGTCTGGCAGGAGCAGTTTGAAGAACTGCAAGCCGAAGAGCACGTCCAGACTGCCTAAAACTGCCGGAGCCACGAACAGGATGGCAATTTCCTTGCCGATCGCTGCCTTCAAGACGCTTGTTTTACTTCCAAGCTTGTAGAGCATTTGGTAACGCGTTTTATCACTAGTCGCTGCAGAGAGAATCTTGAACATCAAAGTTGACGCCAGCATCATCAAGAATGACAAACCGAGGAAGAGACCCATGAATTCAAAGCCTGAGCACATGGCCGCAATCTGCTGGTACAAGACTGGCTTGGTAAATTGCAGGTAGAAGTAAGTCACTGATTTCTTGTTAAACTGCTTCATTTCCTGTTTCAACAGTTTCAGCAGCTGCTGGTTGTTTTTGGCAAACTCCTTGACCTTGTAGAAAGTCAGCGTTTGGCTGCTGAGCTTCTTTTTGGCAAAGGCCGCATCTGACAAGGCAATGAAGCCTTTAGAGGAGTCTTCCGGGAAAAGGCTGGCTGCTTCGGCCGCATATCTGCTGGCCTTGCCCGTTTGCTTGCCAGTCAAAGTACTGGAACTGACCTCAACGGTTTGGTAGATCCGGCCCTGCTTGTCAATCGCCTTCTTTTTCTGTGTGGAAGCGGCACTGTATTCTTGAATCTTGAGCGGTGTCTTGTCGATTTCGCTCTTCTTGACATAGAGGACGCCGGCTTTTTTGTCAGCTTTGTAGCTATAGCTGACTTTTTCCTGGACGCCAATTTTTTCCAGCTTGTCAGCCAGCTTCTCCTGCTTGCCGACGAGGACAAAGTCATAATACTGGACATCGGTCATCGCGGACTTCAGATTGTTGAAGTTGATGCCGACCGTGATGGCTCCCAGGGCCAGAGCCAGCATGATTGAAATGGCCGACAGGATTCTGGTGTAGCCGTGCAGGCGGAACTTTAATTGCCCCAGAGTATAAGGCCGCATCCCCTTGTAGAGGAAGCCGTGCTTCTTCCGTAAAAAGTCGATCACGGCCACGAAGAAGGCGTCAAAGATGAAGAAGCTGCCTAAAACGATGGTTACCAGGGCAATTGGAATTGCCTTCAGCTGCAGATCAGCTACATGTCCCATCGCCCAGTAGCCAATTGCCATAGACAGAAGACCGACCAGCGCCTGGACAGTTCTCAAGACCGGCCGGCTCTTCAAGCTGCTTGGCTTTTGATCTTCTTTTAGCAAATTGATCAGTGTCGTCTTGGTCAATTTGACCGCGTTCCATGAAGCGGCCAGGAAGAAAAGCACGATGAAAAAAAGCAAGGTCCAGAGAACCGCTGGCAGGTAAAGCGGGTTGAAATGAGCCAGAGTCAAGCCCAGCTGCTTAACCATCAAGGCTGAAACCAGTTCAGTCAAGCCGACGCCCAAAACAATCCCGATCCCTGTGGCCAGCAGCCCAGTCACCAGGGTTTCAGCGAAGATCAGCTGGCCGATCTTGCCGCTTTTTGCCCCCAGCATCATGTACATGCCGTAGTCGCGTTTTCTCATGCTCAAGAGGAAACTGTTGGCATATGCCAGATAAACCAGGACCAAAAGTCCCAGCAGAACGGTCCCGAAGCCAAAGATGAACTTGGTCGCAGCCATCGTCAGCTGGCCGGCAACGCTGGACTTGAGGAAAGCCGGATTGGCGGCCAGAGTCAGGAACATGTAAAAAATCATGCTGGCGGCACTCAAGCCAGAAAACAGGACCAGGTAGTCTTTTAGCCGGCTTTTCATCCCGGTCATTGACAGTTTAAAAATCATGTTAATCCCTTTCATTACTCAACTAGTCGGCATTTTCACTGAGCTGGCTGATCAGCTTCTTGTAGAAATCCTGCCGCTTCATGTCCCCACGCTTGATTTCTTCATCGATCAGCCCGTCGCGGATAAAGAGAATCCGGTCAGCAAAAGATGCAGAAAACGGGTCGTGGGTGACCATCAAAATTGAAACCTGGTCTTTTTGGTTGAGCATTTCCATCGTATCCAGCAAGGCTCTGGAAGACTTGGAGTCTAGAGCCCCAGTTGGCTCGTCAGCCATCAAGATTGCCGGCTCATGAACCAAGGCTCTGGCAGCGGCAACTCTTTGCTTTTGCCCGCCGGAAATAGCCGCTGGATACTTTTCCAAAACTTCGCTGATGTTGAGCTTAGCCGCGATCTTGTCGACCTTGTCGTCGATCTCTGT
>NZ_BOCG01000408.1 GCF_016587775.1 Lactobacillus nasalidis
GTACCGTCTAAATTAATTCAGACAAGAGTCTATGAACTACATCCAAACAAGACTATGAGAAGAGTTTTGGATGAAGCTTGTGACTATCGCCGCTATTGCTGGAATCAAGGCCTTGCCTTGTGGAACGAAATGTACAAGGCAAGACAAGCGCTTAAATCTTCTTTGGCTTCCGACCCGAAAAAGCTGACTGAAGAACAGAAAGTGCTGCTTAAAGAAAAGCCTTCGCCGAGTGAACGAAGAGTTCGTAATATGTTAGTTGCAGATAAAAAAGACTGGCAGTATACACAGTCAGCCCGGATTCTGCAACTGGCAATTTCTGACTTGGGCAAGGCTTGGAACAATTTCTTTGACAAGGCCCAACCAGGCTGGGGCAAACCAAAATTTCGGTCAAAGCGGGAATCCAGACAAGGCTTCAAAAGCGATCAGAGCAAGATCAAGGACGGAATTCTTTATTTGGAGCGGGCAAGAAGAAGCCACGTTCCAAAAGATCAATGGCGTGGCTTCAAGCTGAGCGAAAAGCCTTTGTCAGATGAATTTGGCGTTGTCAGCTACTTCAAAGAAAATGGCCGTTATTACGTTGCCATCCCGTATAAGATCAAGGCTGAGGATGTTAAGCTGCCAGACAAAACAGG
>NZ_BOCG01000409.1 GCF_016587775.1 Lactobacillus nasalidis
CCTGGTAGCCGTAGTTGCTGGTCTGAATGGCCAGCTCGCCAGTGGCGGTCGTCATGGCCCCGATGCCGTCGCCGGCATAAGAGCTGCCATCTTCAAGAATTAGATAACGCTTCATCTTACTTCACCCGTTTTTGCCGCAATTCCTCAACCGTTTCCTGGAAAATCCGCGGCGGCTGCACTGAAAATTCCAGCCACTCACCCGTGCTCGGCTGCTCAAAGCCCAGCGTTTGGGCGTGCAGGAACTGGCCATGACCCGGCAGGGTCTTTCTTGGACCATACAGGGGGTCGCCGGCTAATGGGTGGCCGATGTAGGCCATGTGCACCCTGATTTGGTGGGTCCGGCCCGTCTCCAGCTGGCACTCAATCAAGCTGTAGCCAGGATACTGCTCCAGCACCTTGAAATGAGTCACCGCGCTCTTGCCATTTTCAACCACGGCCATCTGCTTGCGGTCTCTGGGGTTCCGGCCGATCGGGGCGTCTACCGTGCCGGCTTCCTCAGCGAAATTGCCGTGGACGATTGCCAGATACTGCCGCTTGTTGCTTTTGGCTGCCAGCTGCTTTTCCAAAGATTCCCGCGCTTTGGCATTCTTGGCTACCATCAACAAGCCCGACGTATCCTTGTCGATCCGGTGAACGATCCCGGGCCTGAAACCTTCCGGACTGGCTGCCAGCTCTTTTGTATGGAAAAGCAGGGCATTGACCAGGGTGTGGTTCGGATGGCCGGCAGCCGGGTGAACCACCATCCCTTGCGGCTTGTTGACCACGATGACATCCTGGTCCTCATAGACAATGTCCAGCGGAATGTCTTCAGCTTCCACAGCCAGCGGCTCCAACGGCAAAACGGTGACCTTCACCAGGTCACCTTTCTGCACTTTATAGGAAACTTTGCTCTTCTTGCCATTGACCAGAACCTCGCCGGCTTGAACCAGTTCCTTGATCCGGCTTCTGGACAGGTCGCTGAGCTGGTCAGCCAGGTATTTGTCCAGCCGTCCGCCGTCTTGGCCGACAGTCAGTTCATACTCGCTGCTCATCCTAGTCCTCCCTTTCAATGAAAAGCAAATAGCTGAAAATCAAGATCACGCCGACGGTAATCGCTGCGTCCGCCAGGTTGAAAATGTTGAACTGGACAAAGTCCAGCTGAATCATGTCAACGACGTACTTCAAATGCAGGCGGTCGATCAGGTTGCCGATGATGCCGCCCAAAACCAGCACCAGGCCGGATTTGAACATCCAGTGGCTGTATTTTTTGTTGAAGTAGTAGTACAAAACGACCCCGATGGCTACCGCGCTGATGAGGTAAAAGAACCACATCTTGCCAGACAGGATGTTCCAGGCGGCACCGTTGTTCCTGATATAAGTGAAGGAAAACAGGCCTGGCAGCACGTCGTGCACTTCACCCAAGCGGTAGTTCGTGACGATATAATACTTCAACCCTTGATCGGCCGCGGCAATCAAAGCCGCGATCACTAATCCAACTATTTGCATAATCCTCTTTTCTAGAACAAACCGCTGATCTTCCCGGTTTCGTCCACATCAATATCCAATGCTGCCGGATGCTTTGGCAGACCCGGCATGTCCAAAATGTGCCCCGTTGACACGACCACAAAGCCGGCACCGTTACGCAGGCTGATCCCCTTGACGTGCAGGGTGAAGCCAGTTGGCGCGCCCAGTTCCTTGGCGTTGTCGCTGAAGCTGTACTGGGTCTTGGCAATGATAACCGGCAGCTTGTCCTTGCCCATCTTCTTCAGCCGGTCCAGCTGCTCTTTGGCCTTGTCGGTGTATTCCACGTCAGCCGCGTGGTAGATCCGCTTGGCCACTTTGGCCACCTTGGTTTCCAAATCGTCATCCATGTCGTAGCTGCGCGCGATCTCATAGTCGCTTTGATCAGCCAGTTCCACGATCTTTTCGGCGGCTGCCTTGGCCCCCTTTGAGCCTTCATCATGGGCCGTCACGATTTCACATGGGAAGCCTTGTTCTTCAATCATTGACTTGAGCAGGTCCAGCTCGGCTTCGGTGTCGGTCGGGAATCTGTTGATGACCACCAGAACCGGGATCCGGTATGAGCGGACGTTGTTCATGTGGCGGTCAAGGTTGGCAAAGCCTTCCTTCAATGATTCCAGGTTTTCTTCCTTCAAGTGGTCAGTCGACTTTTCAGCCTGGTACTTCAAGGCCCGGACGGTTGCCACGACGACAGCAGCGTCAGGCTTCTTTTCCAGCTGGGTCGACACGAAGTCCAGGAACTTTTGCCCGCCTAAGTCAGAGCCAAAGCCGGCTTCACTGAGCACGTAGTCGCTCAGGTGCAAGGCCAGATTGGTTGACAAAATGGAGTTGTTGCCGTGCGCGATGTTGGCAAAAGGTCCGCCGTGCACAAAGGCAGGGGTGTGTTCCAGCGTCTGCACCAGGTTTGGCTTCAAAGCCGTTGACAGCAAGGCCGCGATGGCGCCCTGGAAGCCCAGGTCCTTAACGAAGACCGGCTGGTCCTCGTAAGTGTAGCCAACCAAAATCTTGCCGATTCTTTCCTTTAAATCGGCGATGTCTTTGGACAAGCACAAAATTGCCATCAATTCATGGCCAACCGTCAATTGGAAGCTGGCTGGACGCTCAACCCCGTTGAACTTGGAGCCCTGGCCGATCGTTACCTTCCGCAGGGTCCGGTCGTTGACGTCCAGACCGCGCTTGATCACGATCTTTTCCGGGTCAAGGCCCAGGTCGTTGCCCTGGTAGATGTAGTTGTCAACCAAAGCTGACAGGTTGTCGATGGCTGAAGTCAGCGCGTGCATGTCGCCGGTAAAGTGCAGGTTGATGTCTTCCATCGGAATGACCTGCGCGTAGCCGCCGCCGGCAGCCCCGCCCTTCATCCCGAAGACCGGGCCCATTGACGGTTCGCGCAAGGCGATGACCGTCTTCTTGCCCAGCTGATTGTTGATGGCATCCCCGATCCCGATCGTCATCGTGGACTTGCCTTCCCCGGCCGGAGTTGGCGAAATCGAAGTCACCAGGATCAGCTTGCCCAGGTGGCCGTTGCTTTCGCTCTTCTTGATTGCCTGCCAGTTGATCTTGGCCTTGTCATAGCCGTACGGTTCAAGGTCTTGAGCCGCCAGCCCCAGTTTGGCTGCGACATCGGTAATCGGCAGCTCTTGTGCCTCTTGAGCAATTTCAATGTCTGATTTAACCATTATTGTCACGCTTTCCTTTTAAAACAAGATAATCAATGCTTTGATGTTTGGAAATTCGCGCCCGATAAACTTCAAAGCAGCGCCAGCTGGTCACCAGCTTGGGTTCCCATTCCAGGACTAACTCCTTCCGGTACGGCAGACGCAGCCGCGTCTTTCTGCCAAAAGAAATATAGGAGCGGCTCCAGGTGAAAAAAGCCAGGATCAAGAAAATGAAACCAGTGATCAAAGTTGGCAGGTTGACGAACTGGCTGCCTTCCAGACAGAAGATCACTGTCAAAAAAAGGACCAGCAAGAGCCAGCTGTAATAAATGACACCAGCATCACCTAAAAAGATCAAATGTTTTTTCATGAAAAACTCCTTGTCGCTAGATAGTTTGATTATAACAAAAAACTTGCTCAATACCGAGAAAAACGAAAAATATTTTTAGATTTCAAATTTAATATTCGTGAATAGGACTATAGTTCAGCATCCAAACCGTTTTTTGTAAAAAAAGATCGGTTTTACCAGCTGAGTTTCAATTCCAGGCTGGACTGGGTGCTCTCACAAAGCGAAGCCAGATAAGCCTTCATGTCCGGCATCAGGCTGATCAGGTCCTGGTAGGCTGAAGAGGACTGGATAGCGGCAATTTCTTCCGGACTCTTATAGCTGTTGCCGGTGAAAAAGTCCCAGTGCAGCGACTTCAGCAGCCTAACGGCTGCTTCCTGGCCGGCAGCATCCCTTCTAAGAATGTGCTGCCTGATCAAAAGATCGTTGCTTTGATCAAATACGTCTTTCAAGTAAGCGTGAAAATTGTCAAAAGGCCACAGCTGCTTTTCTTCAGCCGTCAGATAGTTGTTGATGTCAAAAGAGCGGCGCTCATAATGCAGCTTTCTCGCCTCCAGCCTGACGATTCCGTAGCCCTGGTCGCTTTCCGCAAAGCAGGAGGAAACGACTTCCGGCACCGGTACCCAGCCGGACATGACGTGCTGGGCATGAATGTGCCCGGAGAAGGCGCAGCGCACCGGGTAGCGGCTGAGCAGCTGCACGATTTCGCCGGCATTGTTCAGCTTGAAGCCGTCATGTACGACCGAGTTGTGGCTGTAGAGGTTGTGGTGCATGAAAAACAGCAGCTCCTGGCCCGCTTCCAGCGCCCGGTCAAGCTCCTGCTTGAGCCAGCGTTTTTCACCGTCATCGATTGCCCCGCTGGTGACCGGGTGCATGTAGGAATACTGGCTGCCGTACAGGTTTGAATCCAGCAGCAGCAGGCGCCAGCGGTCGTTCAAGCAGACTGAATAAGACAAAGAGGCCGGATCTTGGCTGATGGCCAGGTCATAGCTGCCGGAGAAGATCTTTTTCCAGGCAGCAGGCGAAATCTGCTCGGTCCGCCGGTCTTCACTGCCTTCAAAAGACCGGGCCCAGCCGTCATAGATGTCATGGTTGCCGGGAATGACCAGCAGGGCTACGCCCGCTGCCTTCAAAGGCGCGAAAATTTCCGCCAGCCTTTCAGCCGACCTCTTCGCGCCGTTGAAAGTCAAATCGCCGGTAATGATCAAAGCAGCCGGTCTTTGGCGGACAACTTTTCTGACAAAAGCCCGCAAGGCCAGATCCTGGTAGGCGATATCCTTGCCCGCGCTGGTCAGCCGCATTTCTTGAAAGCGCGGTCCCTGGTCATGCAGGTCGTCAGCAATCAAGTGCGGGTCTGAGATCAGCCAAAATTCAGCTGCTTGCTCCCCCGTGATTTTCTTCATGAAATTCCGTCACTGTCCTTACTTTGACTTTTTATTTTCTGCCGGCCCAGAATTGGTAGTAGTCCACCCGCAGATTACCGTTGTAGAGCTTGCGCTTCTTGCTTGCCTTTTGCCCGAAGCACTTTTCAAAATCAGGATCCGCCGTCAAGTAATACTGGCTGAAGGACTTCAGCGGCCGCAGCACCTGGCCCATCTGCCGGTAGAGCTCTTCAGCGCCCTGCTTGTCTTTCAGCCGCTTGCCGTATGGCGGATTGGAGACGATGACCCCGTTTTCCAGATCGGTGGTAAAGTCCTTGACGGCCACCTGCTTGAAGCGGATGTCCTGCAAAACGCCGGCATTGTGCGCGTTGAGCTTGGCTACCTCCAAAATCGACTGGTCGATGTCGCTGGCCCAGATTGGTGCTTGAGCCGGCCGGACCTGGCTCTTGGCCAGTTCCAGTTCTTTCTCGTGCAGGCTGGGGTCAAACCAGTCAAAACCATCAAAGGCAAACTTGCGCCAGCTTCCCGGAGCAATGTTGCGGGCAATCAAGGCTGCCTCGATCGGCAAAGTCCCTGACCCGCACATCGGATCGATGAAGGGGTGAGTCCCATCGTACGGAGTCAGCTTAATCAAGGCCGCGGCAAAGTTTTCTTTCAATGGCGCGCCGCCATGCTCGATGCGGTAGCCGCGCTTAAACAGACTTTCGCCGGTCGTGTCCAGCGACAGGCGGACAACATCTTTGTAGATATGCACGTCCAGCTGGTAGAGACTGCCGCTTTCCGGCAGCTTGCCCCGGCGGTGGTACTGGGCAGACATCTTGTCAACGATCGCTTTTTTGACGATGGACTGCACGTCTGGTTCAGAGTGCAGCTTTGAGCGCACGCTGCGCCCCTTGACCGGAAAAGCCGCGTCGACTGGCAGCAGCATTGCCCAGTCGTAGGCGTAGGTTTCATCATACAGGGTGGCAAAGTCCCGGGCCGGAAATTCCTTCAAAAGAATTTTGACCCGGTCGGCCGTTCTGAGCCACAGGTTGCATCTGACGATATCGGCCTGGCCGCCCTTAAAAAAGACGCGGCCGTTTTCCGTCACTGTTTCATAGCCCAGAGCCTGCAGCTCTTTGGCAACGACGCTTTCAAAGCCCGCCCCCATCGTCGCGTACAATTGGTATTCTTCCATTTGTTTCTCCGTTCTTTTATTCCATCAAAAAGTTCTCTCCGTCAGGCAGTTTCTTTATAAAAAGAAAAGAGTTGGGCTTCAAACGAAGTCCAACTCTCTGCCTTGCAAATTTCTATAAGCCACGTTCTGTTCCACCAGCTGCTGGCCAGCAGCTGATTTCAGCAGCCATCTATCTCTACAAAAATGTAGTCCAACTTTTAGTTCATTTACCTAAGTTGAGACGCCCCTACCAATTTTTGGGTTACACGCTCGCAGGGTTTACCTCGTTCCACCAAGCCGGTTTCCCGGCTTGCTCCGTCACTGTGGCACTTTCAGAATATTCACGCATGGTCAGCAGACTTTAGCGCTTTCTCCGCCGTGAAGCCACGGGCTTCCTCCAGCTTATTGGGCTGAATACGATCACTACGGGCATCGCAGCCCGTGCGTGCGTGGACTTTCCTCAGCCGGCACAAGTCCGGCCGCGACTGCTCAAAATTCACAACATTTCTATTATAGCAAACTTTCTTACTTTTGTAAGTCTTGAATTCCGTAAACTCGCTGTTCCAGATTGTAGACTTTGCGTTCCAAGGTAGAAAGCCGTTGGATGATTGCCATGTTGGTTGAAATTTCACCGCTGCTGCTGTCCAAGGCGAAGTCGGCGCGCTGTCTCTGGGAGCTCGGCACGTAGGTCTTGACGTCCTCTTCCTTGCTTTCAGTGGTTGCTGAAGCCGGGATCGCCGCTGGACTCTCCTTGACGGCAACTTTTTCTTCCTTGACCTGCTTTTCAGCGTCGATTACCTGCCCCTGCAATTCACCGATCCGCCCGTAGAGATCTTCGATAATATCCTGGAAGGTCTCGTAGTCGGCGATGATCTGATCCAGATAAGAGTCGACCTCATCCGGGTCGTAACCCTTAACCTTGCTTCTGAACTGCTTCTTTAAAATATCCTGTGCGGACAACTTAATATCGTTTAAATCTGCCATTAACTCTTGACTCCTTTATACTAAAGTCATTTTATCAAAAAGATGCCCTCTAAAAAAGAAAGAAATAGTTAAAATTTACCACTCCCGTTGATTTTCTTCATATTCCCGGGCGGCCTGCTCCAGGTCGTAGTAGTCCAGCAGGTCCAGCTGGTAGTCATCGCGTTTTTCCATGTACTTTTCGATCAAGTCGTAGTCGTACTTGCACTTGCCCGGGTATTCCGGATCATAGACCAAGAGTGCCCGGTCGGTGTGCTGCAGCATGAAATGCTGGTAGTCCCGCAGCTGGCGGGGTCCCTGATAGGGAGCGTTTGAGCAGGCTGACCAGAAATCAGCCTGATTTTTCAGATTTTGCAGCTTCAGCTGGTTGTTTTCTCCCCAACGGCTGCCAAAGTCAAGATAAGGCAGCATCACGGCCACGCGCAAGTTGTAGTCCTGCCGCAGTTCAATGGCGGTTTCGGCGCTCCACTGCTCGACTCCCAGGTTTGCGCCAGTAATGACCCAGTCAAGCTGCCCTTCTTCCAGCAAACTCGTCAAGCGCTGTTTTAGGGCGTATTTGATCACGGTGATTTTCGGGTCTTTGTCTCCGAAAGTTCCCAATTCATAGCTGCGGTAGCCGCTGATCCAGATTCTCTGCATCCAATCCCTCCTAAGCTGTATGTTTTGCCGCTTGCCAAAAAACATTGTAACATTGATGAATAATCAAGTGACAGTTTCGCGCTGGACACGCCGCGAAATGCATTAAATAATTCTGATTAGGTTTATCAAGTTTTTATTGTTATAATGACATGCAGGAGTGAGCTTTATGGTTAAATATCCAACTGGCTCTGTTGTACCCCTTAGAGCGGCCCAGCGGCCGGGAGAAAAAGCCGTCCTCAAGAAGGCAAGCTTTTCAGACCGCGGGATGACTCTGGAGCAGCAGATCAATGAATCAAATCAGTATTATCTCGACGAGCGGATTGCGGTCGTGCACAAGAAGCCGACCCCAATTCAGATTGTCAAGGTTGACTACCCGAAAAGATCGCGGGCAGTGATCCGCGAGGCCTACTTTCGCCAGGCCTCAACGACCGACTATAACGGCGTCTACCGGGGCTATTACCTCGATTTTGAAGCCAAAGAGACGCGCAATAAAACTTCCTTTCCTTTAAAGAATTTCCATGAGCACCAGATTCTGCACCTGCAGCAGTGCCTGGAACAGGAAGGGATCTGCTTTGCCCTCATCGGCTTCATGACCCTTGACCGTTATTTCGTCACTCCTGCTTCTTTTTTGATTCAAGCTTGGCAGACCTGGAAAGCCGCTGGCAAGAGTTCGCTGACTCTGGCGGAAATCGAAGCCAGCTCCTTTGAAATTAAAAGCGGATTTCGGCCGACTTTGCCCTACCTGAAAGCAGTCGACCAGATCATTGCGGATAGGAAATTAGAACATGGCAACAAATAACTCAGAGCAAAAGAATACGCGGATGTCCCGCCTTCATGCCAATGACGGCCGCAAAAAGGCTCGACCCGTTCTGCGGGTGATCAAATGGCTCTTTTTGCTGTTCGTCCTCTTGCTCGTCTCCGGTGTCGGCGTCTTTGCCTTCTACGCCAAAGACGCGCCAAGCATCAGCACCGCCAAGCTGCAAAGCGGCGGCACTTCCAGCTTCTACACCACTGACGGCAAGTTTCTGATGTCGCTGGGCTCGCAGACCCGGGTCTATGTCAAAAGCAAAGACATCCCGCAGACCTTGAAAGACGCGGTCGTCTCTATTGAAGACAAGCGCTTCTATTCTGAAGGCCTGGGGATCGACCCGGCGCGGATCATCTCTTCTTTCTTGACCAACGTCAAAAGCAGCAGCACTGTCGCCGGGGGTTCGACCATCACCCAGCAGCTGGTCAAACTGACCTGCTTCTCGACCGCCAGCTCCCAGAGAACCTTGTCCCGCAAGGCCCAGGAAGCCTGGCTGGCCATGAAGGTCGAACGGGAATACAGCAAGGACCAGATCCTTGAGTTCTACATCAACAAGGTCTACATGAACTATGGGACCTACGGGATGGGGACTGCCGCCAACTACTACTACGGCAAGTCACTCAAGAACCTGGACCTGGCGCAGCTGGCCCTGCTGGCCGGGATGCCCAACGCCCCTGTCGCCTACAACCCGTACCTTTACCCAAAGAAAGCCAAGTACCGGCGGGATTTGGTCTTAAAGGCAATGTACGACAACAAGAAGATCACAAAGAAGCAGTACCTGGCTGCCAAGGCCGAAAGCGTTCAGAAGGGGCTGAAGAAGCACTCCAGCAGTTCTGAATCCAAGCTGCGCAAGGTCGATGACGCCTACATCAAGGAAGCCATTGCCGAAGTGCAGGCTGACGGCTACGACCCGTACAACGACAACTTAAAGATCACCTTGAACATCAACCAGGCTGCCCAAAACAAGCTTTACTCGCTGGCCAACAGCGGCAGCGTCGCCTTTACCAGCAAGAAGATGCAGATTGGGGCCACGATCGTCAACCCGAAAAACGGGCACGTCATCGCGATCCTGGGTGGCCGGAACCTGCCTTCGGTTCAGCTCGGCCTTGACCGGGCAGTCCAGACAGGCCGGTCGACCGGGTCAACGATCAAACCGGTCCTGGACTATGCCCCGGCTATTGAATACCTCAACTGGGGCACCAGCCACATCCTGCAGGATACCAAGTACACCTACCCTGGCACCAACGTCCAGCTTTATGACTGGGACAACACATACATGGGCTCCATGAGCATGCGCTATGCCTTGGTTCAGTCCAGAAACGTTCCGGCAGTCAGAACTTTGAATGAAGTCGGCATCTCCCGGGCCTCACTTTTTGCCAGAAAACTCGGCGTAAGCGTCAGCGCCAACGCCGGTTTATCAACAGCGATCGGGGCCAATGCATCCAGCCTGCAGATGGCTGCCGCTTACGGGGCCTTCGCTACGATGGGGATCTACCGGAAGCCGCGCTTCGTCTCCAAGATCGAAACTGCCGACGGCCAGGTCAGAAAGTACAATTCTTCCGGCACGCGGGTCATGAAGAAGTCAACGGCCTACATGATTACCGACATGCTTAAAGGCGTCTTCACCAGCGGTACCGGGACCAGCGCCAAGGTCAGCGGGGTTTACGAAGCCGGCAAGACCGGTACGGTCAAGTATTCCGATTCCGACCTGGTCAAGTACCCAAGCTACAGCTCCACGCCGAAGGACTCCTGGTTCGTCGGCTACACCAAGCAGTACTCGATCGGGATCTGGACAGGTTATGACAACTTGAAGGACGGAACGATCTCCGGAGTTGGCCAGTATTCGGCCCAGCTGATATACAAATACATGATGACCTACCTGATGCAGAATAAGACCAGCAGCGACTGGACCAAGCCTTCAACTGTCGTCAAGAAGCGGATCGTCAAGAACACTGAAGACGAAGTGGCTTCTCCGGGCCAGTCCTACAGTTGGGAATTGTTCGTCAAGGGACACGCGCCGACGGATGCTGACTACACCAGCTCATCGACCAGCACGAATGCCAACTCGAGCTCTACTGTGACATCAAGCCTTGTCCAAAGCTCCAGCTCAAGTTCATCCAAGAGCAGCTCGTCCTCGTCATCTGTCTCTTCTTCATCCAGCTCGTCGAGATCAATTTCCAGCTCCTCGAGCTCCGCGGTTTCCGCTCAGAGCAGCTCCTCTTCATCTGAAGAAAAGACTGCGGACACTGACGCGGCCGGCGGCAAACAGAATAATTAACACAGCTGAATAAGACTTGAAAAGAGTGAAACGATCACCGCGATCGCTTCACTCTTTTTCTTCTTCCCTTTATTCCCTTTTGTCCGCAAAAAATCAATTGTAGGCTATTGATTTTTTGAGCAATGGGTGTAGAATAAACATAACCGTGAACGGAGGTGACTCAATTGGAAGAAATAATTGATCAGAAAATCGAAGACGTCGACATCCCTTTTCAGATAAAGATGATCCATGACGAAATCAGCCGGCAGATGACGCAGCACATGAAGAAGCTGAACATCACGCCGTCCCAGGCAGCCATCCTGCGCCAGTTCACCCTGGCCGGCCAAGACCGGCTGCCACTCAAGCTGCTTGAACGGCAGCTGCACATCTCCCAGCCAACCGTAGCCGGCTTGATCCGCC
>NZ_BOCG01000410.1 GCF_016587775.1 Lactobacillus nasalidis
GGAATATTTTAGCACGTATTCCTGTAGATCCCCAAACATATGTTTCTGAAGTATGACTAAAATTTGCGCTCTAACCTAAAGCAAAGTTCTGGCTTTCCTTACGCTAATTCAACTTAAAACCTACCTGCTATCTCTTACATATAATCAAACACATTAAGTACGTTTTTCGCCACTAGTATTATGCTCCATTCTTGATCATGATTGTAGTAATCCATCTTTTCGGCGATGTCATTGATCAAGGCATCCTTGCGATCCACCTGGCCATTCATCAAGTTCAAGAACTTCTGCATGGCCTGGCTGACTTCGCCTTTCACTCCCTTTGAGTTGACGTAGATGACGTGGGTGCCATCGTCAAGTGCCCGGTGCGTTTTCGGACAATATACGATGTAGTCTGAAACCCGCTCCTTGTCGCCAAACTGGTCAAAGGGAGAAAAGATGATCACGAACATCGGCGGCAAATCATCATAGTCCGTCCCAGCCAGCAGAGTGGTCATATCGACCAAAGCCTTATAGTAATGGGTGCGCTTAGGCTGGAAATCCCGCGACAGCTGCATTTCGATGTCGTAGATCTGTCCTTGTTCGTCAAAAGCCTGGATAGCCAGCCGGATAGCCTTGTCTTCACGGCCGCCCTTGATCTGGGACTGGGCTTTGGTCGTCAGCTTTTTGATCTTGAGCTGCGGCAGCAGTTCCTGCAAAACCCGGGTGCAGATCCCTTCGTCAGTAGTTAACACTCATCACCGCGAAAAACATGAAGTCGTCAGTAATGCCGATCGGTTCGTACTGGTCCAAATGATCATCTTTGATCATATTATAACTTTTCTTTCTTTCTCTCAGAAGTTTTAAGCCCTCCATGAACTAGTACGTTTTTTTCGCCGTTTTTTTCTAAAAAATGCAGATTTCCTGTAAAAAAAAGCAGCGACAGAGTCGCTGCTTAATAGCAAATTGCAAAAGTCTAGTGGTGTGACGCACCCGTAGCTGCGTCTGGAGTATCCTTGATTTGGTTGACTGCAGTAACCGGGTATGGCTTGCGAACACGCGGGTCAGTGTTTGATGGCTTAGTGTCGCCAGCGTATTGGAAGTCAGTCAAGCGGGCGTGCTTAACGTCTTCAATAGTCTTGCAGCCAGTTAATTGCATGTCGATCTTCAATTCGTCATTCAATTCGTTGATGACTGAAGCAACGCCGTGAGGGCCACCCAAAGCCAGGCCGTACAGGTAAGGACGGCCAATGCCGACCAGGTCGGCACCCAAAGCCAGAGCCTTGAAGATGTGGGAACCGCGGCGGACGCCACCGTCGAAGATGACTGGGCAGCGGCCGTTAACGGCTTCAACAACTTCTGGCAAAACGTCAATGGTTGCTGGAGCACCGTCG
>NZ_BOCG01000411.1 GCF_016587775.1 Lactobacillus nasalidis
CTGTCCGCCGCAAGACTAAGGTTTCCTGGGGCAGGCTCGTCCGCCCAGGGTAAGTCGGGACCTAAGGCGAGGCCGAGAGGCGTAGTCGATGGACAACAGGTTGAAATTCCTGTACTGCACCGAATCGTTATGAGCGATGGAGGGACGCAGGAGGCTAGCAGCGCGTGGTGCTGGATACCACGTTCAAGCGTCAAGTCTGAAAGTGAGTCAAATGCTTGCTTTCTCAAGGACAAGGCGTGATGAGGAGCGAAATCACAGTAGCGAAGGCTGCGACGTCACACTGCCGAGAAAAGCTTCTAGCCAGAGACGGTGCACCCGTACCGCAAACCGACACAGGTAG
>NZ_BOCG01000412.1 GCF_016587775.1 Lactobacillus nasalidis
GGCTCCAATAAGCCCAGAATTCCCCCAAGGAGGGATAAGGGTAAAAGCCGCCGGCATACATGTCGGCGAAATGGTATTTTTCCGCGAAATCCTTGAAGTACTTGGCAAATCTTTCGCCAGAGTAAGTGTAGCCTGCCGCCGTTGACAAGCCGCTGCCTGCCCCGATCAAGACCGCGTCGGCCTCTGCCAGCTTCTGCTTGAAAAGGGCTGTTTTTTCCGTAAATTCCATTTTCGGCTGGGATTTGTTGCCAGTCAAAAGGTCAAAAAAGTTCATTTTTACCTATGCTTTCTTTGTTAAAACTTGCCGGAATTGGCAAGCCCTGCCTGTTCCGGCACGATCTCCTTGCTGGACCAGTGCTCGGCAATCTGCCCTTTTCATGTGATCCATTCAGCTCTAAATCACTTGTTCATTTCTATTTAACATGTAATATATACTGTTACAGGTAGCTTGTCAACATTTTTGGCCAAACTTTTAAGCACAGCTAAATAAGTATTAAAAGTGCAAGCTGTTTGAAACTATATGAGTTACATCTTTTTGCCTCGCAAAAAAAATCCCCCTTGGCCCGGACAGGGTGGACCAAGAAGGATCTAGATAATGTGTAATGTCTTTATGTTAGGTATTGTTAAGAAAAAGAATGAGGATATAATCGATTTTGAAAATGAGGATAAAAATGTTGAGATCTGATATGACTCTATAGGAATTAACTGTTGAAACTTTAGTTGTTTTCGTCAGCCTTGACCGCGGCCAGGCTGCTGCCGAAGATCTGTTCAATGGTCTTCGGGTCACGGTGGTCGAAGAACTGGCTTTCATTGCGGTCCAGACTGGCAATGGTCTTCATTTCTTCGTTGGTCAGCTCAAAGTCGAAGACGTCGATGTTTTCAGCCATCCGCTTCTGGTGAACTGACTTAGGAATCACCGTGATGTTTCTTTGCAAGAGCCAGCGCAGGATGACTTGGCCGGCTGACTTGCCGTACTTGGCGCCGATTTCAGTCAGAACCGGGTTGCTGAAGATGCCGTGCTGGCCTTCAGCAAACGGGGCCCAGGCTTCAACTCTGACGTCTTCAGCCTGGTTGAGGGCAACTTCCTTTTCCTGCTGGTACCAAGGGTTGACCTCGATCTGGTTCAAGGCTGGCTTGACCGGCATGGTCAATTCCAGGTTCTTGAGCTGGTCGGCGTAAAAGTTGGAAACGCCGATCGCCCGGATCTTGCCGGCCTTTTGCGCTTCCTGCAAAGCCCGCCAGGCGCCCATGGTGTCGCCGTATGGCTGGTGGAGCAGGTAAAGGTCCATGTAGTCCAGGCCCAGCTTCTCCAAAGAAGCGTCGATCCCGGCCTTGGCCCGGCGGTAGCTGAAGTCAGAAACCCAGAGCTTGGAAGTCACGAAGACGTCCTCGCGCTTGACGGAGCTGGCCTTGATCGCCTTGCCGACTGCCTCTTCGTTTTGGTAGGCAGCGGCCGTATCGATCAAGCGGTAGCCCGTTGCCAGGGCTTCTTCAACGGCTTTTTGGGCTTCAGAGAGATCCGGCACTTGGAAAACGCCGAAACCCAAAGTTGGCATTTCAACGCCATTGTTCAATTTTACTGTTGGCACATTTGTCATAATGCTTTTGCCACCTTCTCTTCGTTAAATTATCAGTTAGCTGATGATTAATATGATACTCACTTAAAAATGTTTTGAATATTGCTTCTTCTGCAAGTCACTATGCATGGCCCGTATACTTACTTTTCCACGTAATTCAAGCCCAAAGCCTTGGCCTGGCTGGCGAAGCTGGCAAAAAAGCTGCCGACGCTGCCGGCATCAGTCTCAAAAGCAGCGACTTCACCCTGGTAGCCCCGCTCAGCCAGCTCTTTCAAGAAGCTGTAGGCAGGAACCGCTGGCTCCCCGCTCCAG
>NZ_BOCG01000413.1 GCF_016587775.1 Lactobacillus nasalidis
ATGACAAGATCACCCTTTACGGAAACAAGAAACATGGTACTAAACACAATGAGTACGTCTGCTATAACGAAAAATGCCCGAACTATGGCATAGTCGTAGATCGGGACAAGAATGCGATGCTTAGCCTTCTAGCGCTGGTTGAGCATCCAGAATTAAATCATGCGCTATAAATTTTAAAGAAAGGAGAGTTAATGGCTAAGGCCTTGGCCTTAGTCAT
>NZ_BOCG01000414.1 GCF_016587775.1 Lactobacillus nasalidis
CTTCAGGCCCGGCTGCAGCTGCCAGTCCCCGCGGCAGTCCAGGCCCTGCCGGCCAAGCAGCCAGCTGATGAAGCTGGTCTTGCCGCTGCCATTTGGCCCGGTCAAGGCCACGATGCCGCGGCTGGGAAGGACCAAATCCAGATCCGCGAACAGCTCTCGGCCGGCAAGATTCAGGCTGAGCTGCCGGCCAACAAACAATTCCCGGTGATAATCCTCTTTAAAGTTCATGTCCAGGCGCGGGGCGGCTTCAATATTGCTCAACAGGCCCTGCTTGGCCGCTTCTTCTCTGGCCTGCCGCCGCGCGACGTTTTTGGACCGCTGCATCACTTTGGCGGCCCGCTTGCTCAAAAAGCCTTTGTCGCTCAGTTCTGCCTTCCGGTCTGGCTTGATCTTCCCCCTGCTGTGAATGCTGTTTTCCGCCTGCCGGGCGTTGGCGGCAAGTTGCCTGCGGCTGTTCTCCAGGCTCTTGATTTCGCGGCGCAGCTGCCGGTCTCGGGCCAGGTTCTCTTCGTCACGGTGCTGCTTGCTGGTCTGGTAGCCGGAAAAATCATCCCGGTAGAGGTGAATTTCGCCGTTTTCCAGTGCCAGCACATGGTCGCTGACTTCGGTCAGAAAAGTCCGGTCGTGGCTGACCACGATATAGCCTTGCCGGGACTTTTTCAAATAGTCTGCCACCTCCTGGCGGCTGGCAGCATCCAAGTGGTTGGTCGGCTCGTCAAGCAGGGGGAAAACGTCCCGCTGGCTGAAGGCCAGGGCCAAAAGCAGCTTGCTCTGCTCACCGCCGCTCAAGTCGCCGAAGGGCTGATCAAGCAAGTCTGGGCTCAGCCGGAGCCGGTTCATTTCTTTTTCCAGGCGCCAGAGTTCAAAATCCTGCTCCCCCAGCAGACTTAGGTAAGCTGACTGGTCCCGGGGCAAAGAGCGGGGACAGTAGGCAAAGTTCAGCGGGCTCTTGATTCCCGCCTGCTGGCCCAGCTGCCCGGCCAACAGGCGCAGAAAGGTCGTCTTGCCGCGGCCGTTTCGCCCTACCAGGGCCAGTTTCCAGCTTGAATCCAGGTCCAGCGTCAGGTCGGTAAAAATCGGTTTGGCCTGGCTGGGATAAGTGTATGAAAGATGGTTGATCTGAATTGCAGTCATATTTGCTACCTCGAAAAGAAAAAAAGAGAGTCTGCACCCCTACAATGGACAGACTCTCTGCGGCAAAAGCAGCGCCAATCTTGCAAAAGTGCACAGCAACCCCCTTGGCGGCCGGCCAATTCCTGACCGCCCGTTTCGTGAATGGTTGACTATGAAAATGCAAGATTACAGACGCAAGGCTTTCGCCTCCTTTCGCGGTTTATTTTTTTGTTCGCCTAGTATCCTACCACACCTGCAAGCCAGCTGGCAAGAACCAAATCCGCTGTTTATTAAAAAAGCGCCGCCTTTCTATGTGCTTCTGCTAATAAAATTCAGTCCTTTTCTTTTTAAGGCTGCCATAAAAGCACGGCTTTGCCCTCGCTAAAAGCAAAACTAATATTCTTATTCTAATAGCATTTAACTTATTCTTTATTGTTTTTATTATATTTTTCTCTTTTAAAATTTAAAATATTTTTCTTTGTTTTTGCCTCAAAAAGAACTACAATATTTTTTGACAGGAGGTATTTAACATGTGTACAGCAATTACTTTTGCAACTGAAGATCACTATTTCGGGCGTAATCTGGACCTGGACTTTTCCTACAATGAAACGGTTACGATTACCCCAAGAAACTATGTTTTCCCGATGCGGAAAGTGCCGGATTTAAACAGCCACTACGCCATCATCGGGATGGCAACGGTCGTTGGCGACTACCCGCTTTACTATGATGCCGTCAATGAAGCCGGCTTGGGGATGGCCGGGCTTAATTTCCCGGACAACGCCCACTACTTTGAAGACGTTGCCGGCAAGAACAACATCACTTCTTTTGAACTGATTCCATACATTCTGGGCACTTGCAAGACGGTTGCCGAGGCCAAAAAAGCCCTGGCCAACATCAGCATCTCAGCCGAGAACTTCTCCAAGGAATTCCCGACCAGCACCCTGCACTGGATGATTGCTGACAAGGACGGCAGCATCGTGGTCGAATCCACCGCAGACGGCCTGCACGTTTACGACAACCCGGTTGGCGTCATGACCAACAACCCGCCATTCCCGATCATGAAGTTCGCCTTGAACGACTACTACGCCCTTTCAGCCCACCCGCTGGAGCACAAGTTCGCCAAGGACCTGGACCTGCACGAATACTCCCGCGGCATGAGCGGCCTGGGTTTGCCGGGCGACTTGTCCAGCAAGTCCCGCTTCGTGCGCTGCGTCTTCACCAAGTACAACAGCTTGTGCGACAAGGATGAAGCCAGCTCAGTCAACCAGTTCCTCAAGATCCTGGGCTCCGTTGAGCAGGTCAAGAGCCTGTGCGAAGTTACCCCAGGCGAATACGAGTACACCATCTACTCTTCCTGCATGAACCAGGAAAAGGGGATCTACTACTACACCACTTACGGCAACCCGGACATCCACGCCGTCGACATGCACAAGACCGACCTGGATGCTGACAAGCTGACCAGCTACAAGCTGCAAAAAGATCTGGAATTCCACTTCGACAACTAAGCCTCTTTTTCAAATTCGCGTTAAAAAAACAAGCCCGCCGCTGATCGCGGTGAGCTTGTTTTTTGTTTTTCTTTAGAGTTGGTCTGCTTCCTGCGGCAAAGCCGGGAAAAGCACCGTAAAGGTTGACCCCTTGCCCAGTTCGCTTTCCAGGCGGATGGTCCCGTGGCACTGCTGAACGGCATGCTTGACGATCGACAGGCCCAAGCCAGTCCCGCCAGTCTTGCGGCTGTGGCTCTTGTCCACCCGGTAGAAGCGTTCAAAGATCCGGCTCTGCGCCTCCTGCGGGATCCCGATCCCGGTGTCCGCCACCTGCAAGATTGCCTGGCCGCGGTGTTCCTTGACCGTAACCTTGGTCTTGCCGTTTGGCTTGTTGTAGCGGATGCTGTTGTCGATCAGGTTGTAGGCAATCTCATAAACCAAGCGGAAATTGGCCAAAATCATGCTGTCGCCCAGGTCGGTTTCCAGACTGACGCCATGGCGGTCTGCCGAGCTCTGCAGGGCCTCGATGGCTTCGGCCACCGGGCTCTTCAAGTTCAGCTTGACCTCTTCAAAGCGCTGGTTTTCATCCAGGTGCGACAAACGGATGATGTCGTCAATCAAGGTCAGCAATTGTGACGAGGACTCATGGATCTTCTTGTAAAAGGCATCCCGGTCCTCATCTTTGACCAGGTGGTTTTCCAGCAGCTCAGCCGAGCCCATGATCGACTGCAGAGGCGTCTTCAGCTCGTGAGACACGTTGGCCGTAAACTCGCGGCGCACCTGCTCTTCATGGTATTCTTCTGTCACGTCGACCACCAGAATCGAGGTCCCCTTCAGGACCTTGTGGCTGGTAATCGGACTGGCGCTGATCTGGATATTGCGCCCGCCGCGCTCGATGATTCCCTCGGCGTGGGCCAGGCGGCTGTTTTGGTTGATGATTTCCTTAACGTCGTCAGGCAAAACGTTATCGTCGCCCAAGCCCAACAGCGAGACCACTGCCGGATTGGACAAAAGAATCCGGTCGTCCAGATCTGTCAGGATCAAGCCTTCCTGCATGGCATCAGTCACCGTCTTAAACTCCTTTTCCCGATGGTGCAGCTGCTCCATCTGATCCGCAATCTGCCTATTCTGGCTGTCCAGGCGGGTCAGCAGCGGCTTGATTTCCTCATAAGAGCTGCTCTGCAGCGGCTTGTCCAAATCCAGCTGGTTGAGCGGCTTGACGATCGTCTGCGAGACCATCTTGGCCAGGAACCAGGAGACCAGAACCGCCAGCAGCAGAATCAGCAACAGCGGTGACAAGAGCCGCATCAGCATGTGCCAGAGGGTGTTTCTGGTGATTGCCACCCGGATGACGCCGCCGTTTTTGAGTCTTTCAGCATAATACATGGTAACCGTCGACAGGGTCGTGCTGTAGCGCTCACTGGTTCCCTGCCCGTACTTCATTGCCTGGGCAACTTCTTTTCTTTTGGCGTGGTTGCCCATCTTCTTTGGATTTTCCTCGTTGTCGTACAAAACCTTGCCTTTGGAGTTGATCCAAGTAATCCGGTAGTTTTCTCCTTTAAGATTCTTGAGAAACTTTTTGCCGCTGGTATTCACCCCGCTGGCCGCCAAATCGGCCTGGGAAGCCAAAGCCGCGACTTCATTGTGGTCAAAGTCGATGCTCAGCAGGATTGCACTGAAAAGGACGGCGAAGAATACCACCATCGCCGTCGAAAGGAAACTCGCCCGAAATATCTTTTTAAACATCAATCTGCTTCATGGTAGCGATAACCGACACCGCGCACCGTTTCGATATGTCTACCAGCCTCACCTAACTTTTGTCTCAAGGTTCTCACGTGAACGTCAACCGTGCGCGTTTCACCGTAAAAACCAGTCTCCCAGATTTGATCCATGATTTCTTCACGGGAGAAAACAGTTCCCGGATGAGTAATCAAGAGCTTCAAGAGCCCGTATTCCTTCAAAGTCAAATCGACCTGGTGGCCATTTTCATAAACTTCATGACGCTTCAGCAAGATCTTGATGCCGTCTTTCTCGATCTTGTCTTCCTTCTTGCGGTTGGTCCGCCTCAAGACGGCCTTGACCCGCGAAACCATTTCCATCATGCCGAATGGCTTCGTCAGATAGTCATCGGCCCCTGAGTCCAGATTCTTGACTTTGTCGTATTCAGCCGTTTTAGCGCTGGCAATGATGACTGGCAAATCTTCAGTTGCCGAGTTGCTCCGCAGCTTGTGCAGAATCTCACTGCCGTCTTCGTCAGGCAGCATCAGATCCAGAATCACCAAATCCGGCCGGTTGCTCTCCAAAGCCTTGAAAAAAGTCTGTCCGTCTTCAAAGCCGCGTACCTTGAAGCTCATTGATTCCAAGGTATACATTTCAATTTCGCGGATGCTTTCGTCGTCTTCAACACACCAAATTTCGGTCATAAAAAAATCCCCTTAACCTTTCTGCTTAATTTCAATTATAGTTTAAGACCATAATCTTTCACAAGAGCGGTAAGAGGAATTCATGGGCTTATTTGCCAGCCTTGCCGGTAGTTACAAATAAGGACCATTTAGCAATATTGACGGCGTGATCGCCGATTTTTTCAAAGTACTTTGCGACCATCATCATATTGATCAAATATTCCGGATTGCCTTCCTTGCTGAAGTTATCGATCAAAAATGCCTTGGCTTTATCAAAGCTTTCATCAACTTGGTCTTCGCGGGCAATTACGGCTTTGGCCAAGTCTTCATTTTTGCCGGCCAGCGCGGTAACAGCGTCATTTACCATGCCGGTGGCGATTTGGGACATGCTCTTCAAGTTCAGCATGTCATTGGCAATTGAGAGGTGCTCGTTAAGCACCAGTTCGGCAATATCAGCCGCGATTTCGCCGATTCTCTCCAAGTCGTAGACCGCCTTCAATGAGGCGCTGATCACCCGCAGGTCGGTGGCAACCGGCTGCTGCTCCATCAACAGGCGCAGGCAGGTGTCTTCGATGTCACGCTCGCATTTGTGAATGCGGTGGTGAAGGTTGATCGTGTCTTCCGCCTCATGGTAGTTGCCAGTAAACAGGGTATCCGTTGACTCGGAGATTGTATCCTTGCACAACTGCCCGATTTCTTCCATTGCCTCTTGTAAGTGAGCCAATTCTCTATCAAATCTAGTTCTCATTTTTGGCCTCCTCTGCCTTAACCGAACCGACCAGTGATGTATCTTTCAGTTCTTTCATCCTTTGGCATTGAGAAGAGCTGATCAGTCTCCCCAAATTCAACCAGGTCGCCGAGCAGGAAGAAGCCAGTCTTGTCAGAGATACGCACCGCTTGCTGCATGTTGTGCGTAACGATCACGATGGTGTAGTCCTTCTTCAGTTCCAGAGCCAGTTCTTCGATCTTAGAAGTTGAAATCGGGTCCAGCGCACTGGTCGGTTCGTCCATCAACAATACTTCCGGCTTAACAGCCAGGGCCCGCGCGATGCAGAGTCTCTGCTGCTGACCACCGGAAAGGCCGAGCGCTGACTTCTTCAGCCGGTCCTTCAAGTCATCCCAGATAGCCGCTTGCTTTAAGGAAGTTTCAACGATTTCGTCCAGTTCCTGCTTGTCAGTAATCCCGTGGATGCGGGGGCCGTAAGCAACATTATCGTAAACGCTCATCGGGAACGGGTTTGGTCTTTGGAAGACCATGCCGACTCTTTGTCTCAAGACCGTCACGTCCAAGTCCCCGTTGTAGATGTCAGTGCCGTCCAGCTTGACGGAACCATCGATGCGGCATCCCTCAACCAAGTCGTTCATGCGGTTAAGCGACCGGAGCAGAGTTGACTTACCACAGCCGGACGGGCCGATGAAAGCCGTGATTTCGTTCTTTTGGATGTGCATGTTGACATCGTGCAAGGCGTGGAAATCGCCGTAGTAGAGATTCAGGTTTTCGATTGTAATTTTGTCTTCCATTATTAGTTTCCTCCGTTGTTGCGCTTGCGCATCTTATCGGAAATGTGGCGCGTTACCAAAGTAAAGAGCAGAGCCAGGACTACCAGAACAGCTGAAGTGAAGTTGGCAATCTGGGTGGCTGACGGGTTCAAGGCCCCTTCAGTTCTCATGACCCAGATGTGCAGTGACAAGGTTTCCCCGCTTCTGAACGGGTTCAGCGGTGAAGTCGGTGAAGTGACTTTCCAGAAGTTCTGCCAGTTGATGTAAGTTGACTGGCCTGACGTGTACAAGAGGGCGGCGGCTTCACCGAAGCCACGGCCGGCAGCCATGATGACCCCGGTCAGGATCTGCGGCATGGCAGCCGGAATCAGAACCTTGCGGATGGTTTCGGACTTGGTTGCCCCCAGACCCAGGGAACCTTCCTTGTATTCAGCCGGCAAAGACCGGATCGCGTTATTGGTTTCAGTAGTTATCAGAGGAATTGAAAGAATTGAAATGGTCAGCGCCCCGGCCAGGATGTTCCAGGACATCCCCGTCCACATGATGAAGGCCAGGTAGCCGAACAAACCGATGACGATTGATGGCAGTGAGGACAATGATTCGATACTGATTTCAAACATTGTCAAAAACTTGCCCTTTTTGGCGTATTCAGCCAGGTAAACCCCGGCTCCGATGCCGATCGGCACTGAGAATAACAGTGAGAGGAAAACCAAGTAGATAGTGTTGAAGAACTGATTGAAAATCCCGTTGCCGGCCGCTCCCAGGAAGTCCCACTGGAAGCCTTTCAGGCCGTCAAAGATGATTGAGAGCGTTAAGTAGAGCAGGAAGGCCAGCATAATCCAGCCGATGGCGTAGAAAAATCCCGTCATCAGCCGATCTTTTCTTTTTGCACGGCTCATTATTTATCCTTCTTTCCGTTGCCAAGCTTGTGAATCAAGACGATCAAAACGATAGAGATGATGAAGAGCAAGAGGGCCATTGACCACAGGGCCAGATTGTATTCCCCGCCTTGGGCCGTGTTGCCCATGTCGGCAGCAATTGCACTGGTCAAGTTGCTGGTTGGTGACAGCAGGCTCGTTGCAAATGACCGGGTCTTACCGATAACCATGGCTACGGCCAGGGCTTCACCGATCGCCCGGGCCAGGCCCAGGATGATCCCGGTCAGGATGCCGCCAGAAGCGGCTGGCAAAACGACCTTGCCGATTACCTGCCAGCGGGTGGCACCCAAGCCGTAGGCACCTTCTCTGTAGCTGCCAGGAACGGCCTTGATGGCGTCAGCCGAAACCGTGGTGATGGTCGGGAAAATCATGATGGCCAAGACGATTGCGGCTGCCAGAACCGAGAAACCGCCCATCTTCGGGTGGAAGATGCCTCTGATCAAAGGAACCAGCTTGGTCAAGCCAAACCAACCGTAAACAACGGATGGGATGCTGACGTAGATTTCCGTAGCTGGCCGGAAGAACTTTTCACCGATTTTTGGCGAGATTTCCGTCATGTAGACGGCTGAGCCGATCGCGAAAGGCAGGCAGATGATCAAAGCCAGCAGACAAGTTTCCAGGGAGCCAACGATATAGATGGCTGCCCCGACCTTGCCGCCGAACATGCCCGTCTTGTCCAGCGGAGCCCAGTCGCTGCTAAATAGGAATTCCCAAATGCTGTGGTGCGCCTTGATAAAGGTCTGGCTGCCCTGGTAGAGCAGGAAGGCCCCCATCAAAAGAGTCAAAGCGACGATCAGCAGACCGCAGGCGATATAAACCGCCCGCCAGCGTTTATCGCTGGCAATTGCCTTTTGAACTACCTTGTCCATGCCTTATTCTCCTTTCTGCCGCGTTGCTTTAGCAGCAGCTGACAACTTGTAAGCGACACCGTAGCCCATGGCTTCGATCTTGGAAGCGTAGTCCTGGCTCATCATCTTCTTTAAGAAGGCCTTGGCTGCGCCCTTTGGCTGGCCTTTGGTGTACATGTGCTCATAGTTCCAAACAGAATACTTGCCGTTGTAGACGTTTTTCAGCGTCGGCTTGACACCGTTGATAGATACGATGCCGACTTGCGGGTCCCCGGTCAGGTATGACAGGGCAACGTAGCCGATTGAGCCTTGAACGCTCTGGATCATCTGGATCAAAGTACCTGAGTCGTCAGTTTCCAGAGACTGGTTGGACTGGCTGGCGTGGTTCTTCAGAGCATATTGCTCGAAAGTAGCCCGCGTACCTGATGAAGACGGTCTGGAAACCAGAACGATCCGGCAGTCATTGCCGCCAACCTGCTTCCAGTTGGTCACCTTGCCGGTGAAGACAGCGATCAGCTGCTTGGTGGTCAAGTTCTTGACCCCGGCATCCTTGTTGATGATTGGTGCAATAGCAGTGATTGCGACCTGGTGGTCAACCAGCTTGCTGGCTGACTTCTTGTCCAGCTTTTCTTCTGCAAACAGGTCCGAGTCACCGATGTCAATCGTGCCGTCGGATACCTGCTGCAGGCCTTGGCCGGACCCGCCGCCGTTAGTGTTGATGACGCTGTCCGGGTTTTCGTCCATGAAAGTCTTTGCGGCGCTCTGCACCAATGGCAGCAAAGCAGACGAGCCGGCCACGTTGACCGTCCCGGAGACTCCCTTGGTATCAGCTTTCGAGCTGCCGATTACGCAGCCAGTGACGATTGCCAGCAAAACAAGTGCAACAATAGCGACTTTGGTTTTTTTGCGTGACATGTTGATTCCTCCTTGAATTCTTACTGACTTAATCTTAAAGGAGACAGGTTAAATGCATTCATGGATGATTGTTAAATCAATGTAAAATACTTAATTCTCCCGGGTGCTAAAACTACTGATAACTAGCGATTCTTAACATTGATTTAACAGGCTTTGTGTGAATTAACAATTACTAGCTTTCGCAAACTCGGTTCCCTTTTCAGTTCCCGCCTTGTGAAATTTTAGGGCAACAAAAAAGCGGGCTCCGAAGAGTCCGCAGCCCCACATACGTGAGGAAGTATATAATCCATTGGACTTTTTCACAGTGTCCTCCGGATCACCCCCACGGAAGTGGGGAAGTTATGTTTATATATTAACCCGGAAGTGTTTGATCGTCAAGCGTTTCTGACTGGGATTTCCATCCATCTCTCAAAGCCGTCGTCCCAGACATAGCCGTCCTGGCTGGCGTCTTCTTCACTGCCGTAAGCCTCAGCTGGCTTTGACCAATCTGACAGGAACTGGTCTTCGGTCAGCAACTGGAGTTCACGGAAATCGCATTGTTCCGTGCGAAGGTATTCTTCAGCTTCTGCCTTGCCGTCGAATTTTACGGCAAAAGCATCGCTGCCGTCATCTGTGGCATTGACCACGTAGTAGGTAGTTTCTTCGGTTAACTTAGTCATCTTGTTTTCCTCCTTCTGATTTCCTTTGTGCTAGCCACTGCTGAACTTCTCTAAGGTCGTCTTTGTCGGCTAGTTTTAGTATGTACCGCTTTGTGCTAGACTTGGCGGCCGATTTTCTCATGATGTCTCTGTGCTCGGCGTCCCACTTGCGGGCCGATCGAGCTTGCGCTGGCGATACCATCTAGGCCTCCTCCTGGTACTGATCGTACCAGTCATCGACACCGTAGTCGTTGACGATGTCAAGCATCGCCTGCTTGACTTCGCTGTCTGAGAGCTCCTCGAAGTCTTTCACGGTGTAGTCCTCGATGTCAGCGACGGTGACGCCGAAACGGAGCTTTGGCTGCTCGTTGTCGACGTAAAGCGGAGAATCCTCCGTTACTTCGTCACCCTTGACGCACCAGTAGTACTGAGGGAGATTAGTGTAAACCTCCCCAAATTCTACGCCGTTGCATGCATCAAGGCGTCCGGCCTTGATGCCGTCAATGATTGAAGCTTTGAATTGTTCTTTAGTCATAGCCATTTTAGGTTCTCCTTCTTTTAGAATTTACTTGCTTTCCAGTTTTCGGTGATCGGGTGGCTTGACCCCGCAAGGGCCAAGTTAAGCCGCTCGTGATTGATAAGATCAACGGCCTCTTGCTCTGTCAGCCCGACATCGTCAAGTTGAATTGAGCAGTGAAGGGTTTTTGGCGTGTCGAAGATTCTAATTCTTCCTTTTTTCACGTCAACCGTCTTTCTGCCGATCTTGTCCTCTTCTTCAAGGAATGGAGCAAGATAATTTTCAAGCAACATCTTAACAGTTCCGTTAATCATTTTGTTCTCCTTTTCTCTTCTTTGTTCCTTAACTGTCTTTATTGTATCCCTTACTAACCGACATGTAAAGAAAAAATCTAAACTTTTTTCTCTTTTTCTTCCCGATCATGGATCAAGGCTTTGAACTCTTGCAAGTCCTCAGCCGTTGCCATGTCACGAATGAACTTACGTGCATAGGACCGGTAGCGGTAAACCCGCTGCTTGTCCTTATTTGCGGCCTTCCAGCGTTCGTTGGCGGCCTTTTCTGCTTTAGTTTTCACAGGGTTTCGTCCTCCTTTTCAAGCAATTCCAGCAATTCGGTTGCCGGCATCTTTTTCCGGTTGAACGAGTTGAATTCCTCAGCCATTTTCAGGTCGAAGTCCTTCAAGCTCGGCCCAAACCGGCGGATCGGGAACTCATCGTCAACGTAAAAGTAGTCAACATAGAGTTCTTGCCCGTTAGGCATTACAACCCAGTAAGCCCAAACGGTCTTTACGCCTTCAACCGCAATGTCGCTTTTCAGCTCTTCAATTAGAGCTGCCGAATCGAATGAGAACATTTTGTTTCTGCTGCAAAAAATGTGTGCAATGTAGCCAAATAGTAATTTTTGACTACGTATGTCCAAAGACATGGATACAGACATTTTTCTTATTGCCGTCATCACTGGTATTCCGATATCCCAACAAGGGGGTAACCGCATTGACCAGCGCAGGCACCGAAGCACCACTCTTGCAACTTCTTGGAAAGGCTCTCGCCAATCCTCGGATACAGCCAACCCGCATGACTAAGGCCAAGGCCTTAGCCATTAACTCTCCTTTCTTTAAAATTTATAGCGCATGATTTAATTCTGGATG
>NZ_BOCG01000415.1 GCF_016587775.1 Lactobacillus nasalidis
GATGTTCTATGGGCAGGAGCACAAATACAAAGACCTAAATGAGATTGAACAAGCTATTCACAAATATATCGATTACTACAACAACGTAAGAATCAAAACAGGACGAAAAAACATGACCCCGATTGAATATCGGAATCATGTTCTAACAACCTTAACGGCGTAATACTAATTTGTCCCAATTTTGGGGGTCACATCAGTCTGGCTTTTTGTGTCCTTATAACAGTCTTATAACAGGTAGGCGCTGAAGCGGTCGCGGTCCTGCGGGGACAGGCGGGCGGAGATTTCGATCCCGTCAGCCTGGTAGTCTTCCTTTAATACTCTGGCATGCTGGTGCAGGTAGGCCAGGTCTTTGCCGGCCGTCAGCGGCAGGCGAAGGTCAGCGATTTGGTAATTGCTGAAAAGGCGGGTCGTGATCAATTTGGCCAGGGCCTGGATTGAGGCCGGGTCGACCGCACTGTAGAGCAGGTCATTACCTTCAATCTGCGGATAGGACCGGTCGGTGAGGTCAGCCTTGTTGTAGGCAGTGATCATCGGCATGTCCTTGACGCCGATTTCGTCCAGAACTTCCAGGGTGGTCTTGATCATCTGGTTCATGTTGGGGTCAGCGGCGTCAACGACGTTGATTAGGAGGTCAGCGTCTCTGGCTTCCTGCAGGGTGGCCTTGAAAGAGTCAACCAGCTTGTGGGGTAGTTTAGAAACGAAGCCAACGGTGTCAGACAGGATGAAGGAGAAGCCGTCCAGGTCGATCCGGCGGACAGACGTGTCCAGGGTGGCAAAGAGCATGTCTTTGGCCATGACCTGCTTGTCCTCGCTGCCGGCGCCGAAGGCCTTGAGCAGGCCGTTCATGGTCGTGGACTTGCCGGCGTTGGTATAGCCGACCAGGGCCACTTTAGGCAGGTGGCTTTGGTTGCGTCGGGCGGCCTTGATTTCTTCCTGGCCGGCGATTTCCTTGAGCTCGTGCTTGATGGCGGAGATCTGCTTGCCGATGGTCCGCCGGTTCATTTCCAGTTTGGATTCACCGGCCCCGCGGTTGGCGAAGCCGCCGCCAGTGGAGCCGCCGCTGCCGCGCTGCTGGTCGAGGCTGTTTTCAGAGGGATGCAGCCGGGGCAGTTCGTATTGCAGGCGTGCCAATTGGA
>NZ_BOCG01000416.1 GCF_016587775.1 Lactobacillus nasalidis
GCGGCCGCCGCCAAGTTCTTCAAGATCGACCCCAGCGACATCCTGGTGATCCATGACGACATGGACATGCCGGTTGCCAAGCTGCGCGTGCGGGCCGGCGGCAAGTCCGGCGGCCACAACGGGATCAAGAGCATCATTGCCGATCTGGGAACCGAGAAGTTCAACCGCTTGAAGATCGGCATCCGCCATCCCGACAAGCAGAGCGTGGTTTCCTGGGTGCTGACGCCGTTTGACCAGGACCAGCAAAAAGCGCTCGAGGCCAGCTTTGACAAGGTCGACCAGATCATTGCCGACTTTGTGGCCGGCCGCGACGCCCAGTATTTGATGAACCGCTACAATTAAAGACAGTAAATCTACATGCAAGCAATTGACTTTTTGAAAAAAGATCAAGCAGTAACTGCTTTTATCGCGAAAACGTCCCGGATCAAGAACTCCCTGCTCACAGGAGTCGAACGGGGCGCTTTTGCGCTGCTGGTCCAAAAGTACCTGGACCAGACCGGCCGGCCCTTGCTGCTGATCGAAGAAAATGAATACAAGGCCCAGGAGCGCTACAACGACCTGAGCCGGATTTTGGCCGATGACGACCTGGAGCTGTTCGCCCTGGACGGCAACCTGGCCACGCAGACGGCCGTGAGTTCGCCGGATGAGCTGAGTAGCCGGATCCAGAGCCTGGACCTGCTGCTTAGCGGCCGGGCCGGGGTTGTAATCGCGACGCCGCAGGGCTTGCAGTACCCCTTGAGCGACCCTGCCTTGTTTGGCGGCGGGCAAAAGCTGCTCAAGACGGGCGAGGAAATCGCGCCGGCGGACTTGACCCGCTGGCTGCTCCAGGCCGGCTACCGCAAGGAATCCTTAGTGGCCAAGCCAGGGGAATTCGCTGCCCGCGGGGACATCGTGGACCTGTATCCGCTGGACCGGGAAAATCCGCTGCGGCTGGAATTTTTTGGCGATGAAATCGACACGATCAAGACTTTTGACCTGACCAGCCAGCGCAGCCTGGAAGAGCTGCCGCAAGCCGCCGTGCCGACGGCCAGCGACCACGTCTTTACTGCTGCTGACCTGCAGCGGGCGGCTGAAGATTTGGCGCGGGATCTGCCGGAAGCGGC
>NZ_BOCG01000417.1 GCF_016587775.1 Lactobacillus nasalidis
CCGGACTACAATGCTTCGGAAAAGACCTTTGAGCTTCTGACCCAGGTTGCCGGCCGGGCCGGCCGGGCCGACAAGGAAGGGCAGGTAATGATCCAGACCTACAACCCGGACCACTACGCCATTCGCCTGGCGCAAAAGCAGGACTATGAACTCTTTTACGCCAAGGAAATGCAGGTCCGCCACGCTGGCGACTATCCGCCTTATTTCTACACGGTCCTGGTGTCAGTTTCCGCCAAAAACGAGCAGAATGCGGCCAGGGAGGCTTTCAAAATCAAGCGGCAGCTGCTGAGCGTCTTGAAGGCGCCCACGATCGTCCTTGGTCCGGCGCCGGCGACAATTAGTCGGCTAAAAAATCAGTATTATTACCAAATACTGGTAAAATATAAGAGAGAAAAGCACTTAAATGAGCTCCTGCATCAAATTCAGGATCAGGCCCAGGAAGTTAAGAAGTACGGCCTGAACGTGGAGATTGATCCTGAGCCAGAAAGAATTATGTAAAGGAAAAGGTACAATCGTGAATTCAGTAATCTTTTTAGGCACGCCGCAGTTCGGCGCCACCGTTTTGGAAGGCCTGATTGAAGCCGGCTATGACGTGAAGGCCGTGGTAACGCAGCCAGACAAGAAGGTCGGCCGCAAGCAGAAGATCGTTTTTTCACCGGTCAAGGACGTGGCTTTGGAACATGGGCTGCCGCTTTACCAGCCGGTTCGCCTCTCCCGGTCAGCTGAACTGGCCGACTTGATGGCTTTGGAGGCTGACTTTATCATCACGGCGGCATTCGGGCAGTTTTTGCCGACCAAGTTCTTAAAGACCGCCAAAATCGCGGCCGTCAACGTGCACGGATCGCTTTTGCCGAAATACCGGGGCGGGGCGCCGATTCAATACGCCGTCCGCAATGGTGACGCGCAGACCGGGGTAACGATCATGGAAATGGTCAAGGAAATGGATGCCGGCGACATGTATGCCCAGGCTGCCCTGCCAATCAGAGACGATGAAACCAGCGGGGAAGTCTTCAGTGAACTGGCGCCTTTAGGCCGTGACCTGCTCTTGCAGACCCTGCCGAAAATCGCCCGGGGCGAGATCGTCAAGAAGCCGCAGGATCCAAGCCAGGTCGTTTTCTCACCGACCATCAGCAAGGCTGAAGAAAGAATTTCCTTGAAGATGACGGCAACTGAGGCCAAGAACCTGATCCGGGCCCTGAACCCGGATCCGGGTGCCTACTTGATGATCAAGGGCCAGCGGCTGAAGGTCTGGAAGGCTGAAGTAGCCCCGGACAATTCAAGCCTGCCAGCAGGCCACCTTTTGACCAACCAGGGCCGCTTTGCCATCAGTTTTGCCGACAACACGGTCTTGAACCTGCTGAACGTTCAGCCGACAGGCAAGAAGGCCATGCCGATCAAGGACTTTTTGAACGGCCAGGGAAAGAAATTTGCAGCAGGAGAAAAGATTGTCGATGAAGACTAACGCCCGCACGGTTGCCTTGGATACCCTGATGAAGGTCATCAACCAAGGCTCATACTCAAATATCAGTCTGAACCATGCCTTGAAGGCAGCCAAGCTGCCGGCAGAAGAAAGCCGCCTGGCCACCAACCTGGTATACGGAACCATCCAGTACCAGCTTTATTTGGAATACCAGCTTCGCGGCCTGGTGAAGAGCCGGCTTAAAGAAGCCTACTTAAAGCCCCTTTTGCTGATGTCAGCCTACCAGATTTTCTTCCTGGACAAGGTGCCCGACCGGGCCGTTTTGGATGAGGCCAACAAACTGGCCAAGGCTTACGGCCGGCCGAAATCCAATGGCTTCAGGCTGGTCAACGGGATTCTGCGGGCCCTGCTGCGGCAGGGTGAAGTGCTGCCGGATCCCGCGTCTGGCGACTATCTCAGCGTGAAATACAGCATGCCGGTCTGGCTGAGCGACTATTTTACGGCCAACTGGGGCAGAAGCCGGGCCGAAAAAATCATGGCCAGCTTCAACAGCAAGTCTAAAAATGAAATCCGCGTCTCCCGCCTGGCTGACGAGCAGCGGGTGGTCAGGGATTTGAAGAAGGCCCACTTCGACCCGAAAGAATCGCCGCTGGCTGCGGATAGCTACGCCTTAAGCCGCGGCGGGATCGTCATGACCGACTTTTTCAAAGACGGGGAAGTAACGGTGCAAGACGAAGCGGCCAGCCTGGTTGCCGAAGCGTTCGAATTTAAGGGAAACGAGCAGGCCTTGGATGCCTGCAGCGCTCCTGGCGGCAAAACGATCCAGCTGGCCGAGCAGCTTCCAAATGGCCGGGTGACGGCTTTGGACATTCATGAGAAAAAGCTGCGCCTGGTTAAGGAAAACGCAGCCAGAATGCACGTGGCTGACCGCCTGCGGGTCAAGGCTCTGGATGCCAGAAAGGCAACGGAGTATTTTTCCGCGCAAGAATTTGATAAGATATTGGTAGACGCACCGTGTTCCGGTTTGGGACTGCTGCGCCGCAAACCGGAAATCCGCTACACGAAAACCGCGGCGGACCTGGAGAATCTGGCCAAGATTCAACTGGATATACTGAATGAAATGGCCGGTTTGCTGAAAAAGGGCGGGGAGTTGGTATACTCCACCTGCTCGATCTCTGTAGAAGAAAACGAAGAAAACGTGCGGAAATTTTTAGCCGCGCATCCAGATTTTGCATTGAAACCATTTAAGACGGCCAAGATTTCAGCGCCCAAGGGGATGCTGAAAATTTTGCCGGACAGCTACAACAGTGATGGATTTTTCATTGCCAAGTTTACGACAAGAGGTTAGTACTTGTGATTAAAACGGCATTTGCTTCAAGCATTGGTAGAGTTAGAGAGAGCAATCAAGACTTCGTGCAGATTTTTAAAAATCGCGTGGGAGTGACCATGGCTATCGTTTGTGATGGCATGGGCGGCCACCAGGGCGGGGATGTAGCCTCGACGATGGCAGTCAGCCACTTGGGCCACAACTTCGCCAGCACCGACCTGCATGACAAGAAACTGGCCAGAAAATGGCTGGACGTTCAGCTGCGTTCAGAAAACGAAACGATTTTGAAGGCTGCTGACCGCTTCCCTGACTTGAATGGGATGGGAACCACGATCGTCTTGGCTATCTTTTTCGACCAGGACGTTTTGATTGCTCACCTGGGAGACTCCCGTGCTTACAGTTATTCCGAGGGCAACTTCCAGCAGATCACTGAGGACCACTCTTTAGTCAATGAACTGGTCAAGATGGGGCAGATCACCAAGGAACAAGCCAAGACCCATCCGCAGAAAAATATCATCACTCAAGCATTGGGCGTTTCAAGCACGATTGATCCGGAATATAATGAACTTGAAATGAAGACCGACGACGTGTTCCTTCTTTGCACTGATGGCTTGACCAATTCGCTGTCAGACCCGTTGATTCAACAGGTTTTGGCAACCAAGGGCCTGAATTTGCAGGAACGCTGCAACAAGTTGGTCAATGAAGCCAATCGTCTGGGCGGCGGGGACAACATCACCGTCTGCCTGGCCGTAAATGAGGAGGATGGCGCGAGTGATCAATAAAGGTTATTTGCTTGGAGACCGTTACCGGATCGTTGACACCTTGGGTGAAGGCGGGATGGCTAACGTCTACTTGGCTGATGACATAATTTTGAAAAGACAGGTCGCCGTTAAGATTATTCGCCTTGACTTGCAGAAAGACTCACAGGTTTTGGCCCGTTTCCAAAGAGAAGCCCTGGCCACCAGTGAGTTAAGTCACCCCAATATTGTCTCAGTTTTTGACGTCGGAACTGACCACGGCTTGCCGTATATGGTCATGGAATATGTCAAGGGGCCGGACCTTAAGGATTACATTAGGGAAAACAGCCCGATTCCACTGCCGAAAGTCATCAAGATCATGGACCAGATCCTGTCGGCAATGGAACTGGCCCACAAGCACAATGTGATTCACCGGGACTTGAAGCCGCAGAACATCCTAATGGATGAAAAGGGCAACATCAAGATTGCCGACTTCGGCATCGCTGTTGCCTTGAACCAAAGCGCGATCACCCAGACCAATTCGGTTCTGGGCTCAGTTCACTACATGTCGCCTGAGCAGACCCGGGGCGGGATGGTCACCAAGCAGTCTGACATTTACTCTTTGGGGATCATCTTGTATGAGGCACTGACGGGGCACGTGCCTTTCAACGGCGAGACGCCGGTGGCAATTGCCCTCAAGCATGCCGAAGACGACATTCCGTCTTTGCGCAAGCAAAACAAGGCGATTCCCCAGGCCTTGGAAAACGTTGTTTTGAAAGCAACTGCCAAGGATCCGCGGGACCGTTATGCGTCCGTTGCGGAAATGAAGGCTGACCTGGATTCCAGTCTGGACCCGAGCCGGGCCGGAGAAGCAGTCTATCAGCCGAGCCACGGCAACAATGATGAAACGAAGATTCTGCCGGCTTTGAACGGCAAGGTCATGCAGGCTGAAAAGAAGCAGGCTGATCAGGCTGAGCAGCCTAAGAAGCGGTCTTTGTGGGCCAACATCAAAAAGTACAAATGGTGGTGGATCGGGTCGATTTTCCCGATTTTTGCCATTCTGCTTTTCATGTTTTTCGCCGTTGGCCACAATAACGTGCGGGTGCCCAATGTCGTGAACATGACCGAACAGGCTGCTAAGACCTCGCTGAAAAGCGCTGGCCTGGCCGTTGGCGCGGTCAAGCGGACTTATTCCAGCGATGTCAAAAAGGGCAAAGTGATTTCAACGACGCCGAAGGCCGACAGCGCGGTCGACAAGGGCCGGAAGGTCAGCCTGCTGGTTTCCAGGGGTCCGGTCTTGACCAAGGTTCCCGATGTTGAGGGCCTTTATTTGGCGACGGCTAAAAAGAAGCTGACTAAACTTGGCTTCAAGGTCAAGAGCAAGGAGGCTCCGTCAAACGAATACGTGCCCGGATTGGTTATTTCGCAGAGCATCAAGTCCGGCCGCAAGGTCGATGCCACCAAGACCACGATTACTTTGGTGGTGGCCGTAGCTCTGGAAGATCAGCCTAAAGCCACAAGCCAAAGCAGCAAGGCAAGCTTCAAGCTGGCTGACCTGGCCGGCAAGAGTTTGGAGGACGCCCAGTCCTATGCTAAGAGCAAGAAGCTGACTGTCAAGGTTGAAAAAGACTATTCTGACAGTGTTGCCAGCGGCAAGGTGATTTCGACCGATCCAGCCGCCGGCACTGAGGTGTCTGAAGGGGATACTCTGACTGTTACGGTTTCCCAAGGGGCCGAGAAGAAAGAAGTCAAGAAGACCTACACGGTCGACTACCAGGCTGAAAGCAGCTCTTCAAGCTCCAGTGACTCTAGCGACGATTCCAGTTCAGAGAGCGCCAGCTCCTCGTCAACGCAGGGCAACCATGTCCGCATTTACATTCAAGACGATAACCACAGTCTCGGCAATATCTACCGGGACCAGTACATAACCAAGGACACGGACTTTACGATTACTTTCTCTGTCTCCAAGGGAGCGGGCAAGATCAAGATCGTCCGTGATGATGAAACCGTAGTTGATGAGACAGTTACGGCAGATGACAGTGAAAGTGGGGACTAAATGGCAGAAATAGTGCAGGGAACCGTTGTTTCCTTGATCGCCGGCTACTACGACGTACAGACGCCAGCTGGAGTCGTGCGGACCAGAGCCAGAGGCGTTTTCCGCAAGAACCGCGAAAAGCCGCAGGTAGGCGACAGCGTGCAGGTCAAACTGGATGACCAGGGCCTGGCTTATTTGGTGAAGATTCTGCCTCGCAAGAACCGGATTGGCCGGCCGGCAGTAGCCAATGTCGACCACGTGCTCCTGGTTATTTCCGCGGTTGAACCAGATTTTTCAACGGCCCTGTTGGACCGCTTCTTGGTCTTTTTTGCCTGGCAGGGGGTAGCCGTAACCATCTACCTGTCCAAGAGCGATCTGCTTGAAAAAGAGCGGCTGGAAGAAATTGAAAGCCAGCTGGCTTATTATCAAAAAATCGGCTACCGGGTCTACTTGAGCAGGGAAGAACTTGCTGAGGAACTGCCAGGGCAGATCGGGGAAAGCGAGATCTGGACTCTGGCTGGTCAGTCGGGGGCCGGGAAGTCGACTCTGCTGAACTTTATCAAGGAAGATGCCAAGCAGGCTACAGGGGCAATTTCGACCAGCCTGAACCGGGGCAAGCACACGACCCGGACGGTGACCCTGTTTAAACTGGGGGATGGTTTTCTGGCAGACACGCCGGGCTTTTCGGCAATCGATCTGACGCCGATCAAGCTGAATGAGCTTTGCGGCTATTTCAAAGAGTTCAAGGCGCTCAGTTCTGAGTGCAAGTTCCGCGGCTGCCAGCACCTGCATGAGCCCAAGTGCGCAGTCAAGGACCAGCTGGCTTTGGGAGAAATTGCGTCTTTCCGCTATGATGATTATCTGGCCATGCGGACGGAAATTGCAGAGGGCCGGATTCCGGAATATTTAAAGTAAGAATAGAACAGGATGTTTTGTGATGGATGCTGCAGTATTGCTTGGCGGGCCAAAGGAAGAGTGGCCGGCAGATTTGAAGGACCGGTTGAAGAGGGCCCGGGAAGCTGGTGACCTGTTGATCGGGGTTGACCGAGGAGCCTTGTTTTTGCTGGAATTAGGCTTTAAGCCGGACCTGGCGATTGGGGATTTTGATTCGCTGAAGCCGGATGAATTGGCCTGGGTGGAAGGAACAGCCGACGATATCCGCTATTCGGTGCCAAAAAAGGACTGGACCGATTCAGAATTGATGCTGGGAATTGCTTTTGGCGACTACCAGATTGACCAGCTGCGCGTATACGGGGCAACTGGCGGCCGGCTGGACCACGCGGCAATCAACGCTTTTGGCATTTTGAATCCAGAGCTGCGCAAGTATGCCAACCAGTTGACCTTGGTCGACAAGCAGAATTTGATATTTTACCGGCAAGCCGGCAGTTATGAGTTGAAAAGGCAGGATTACACTTATTTTGGGGTGACCTGCCTCATGCCGGTGGAAGATTTGACGATTCAAGAAGCCTTGTATGACTTGGCTCCTTACAGCGGTGATTACATTCGTTCCTTTACCTCGAATGAGTTTTTGCCGGAAAAAGATAGTTGCAAGTTATCCTTGAAGAAAGGCTTAGTAGCTGTAGTTTATTCAAAAGACTTGGACCGTTACCAACAGGCATAAGCTGTCAAAGATTATATAATAAAAAGTCCCGCTTAAAAGCGGGACTTTTTTGCGCTTTTTACGTAATTTTAAAAAGATTTGCAAATGATCATTAAGATAGGTGCTTGTTGATGCATGACTTATTTGTATAATAAAGGCAAAGAGATAATATCTCCAATCATTGTTTGTTTATATAGGTGAGTCATATGGAAAATAAGACAAAGAAAGATTTGCGAAAAATTGCGGTAGTTGCGACTGCCGGGATCGGCGTGGTTGGTGTTGGTGCGATCAGTCAGGGCAGCGTAAAAGCTGAAGTGACGACTCAAGCCGCTCAAGCGGATACGGTTGAAAACGCAAAGACTGCGGTCAGCGAGGCGGAGAAGCAGCAGCAGATTGCTGCTGATCAAGCAACTAGCGCCCAAAAGGCTGAAGAAGCAGCCAAGAGCGCGGTTGATCAAGCTCAAAGTGCTTATGATCAGGCAAGCTCTGAGCAAGCGGCTGCCCAAACTGCGGCAGACCAAGCGAGCGCGGACTTGCCAGCAGCCGAGAGTGAAGCCAGCCAGGCAGAGTTGGACAATGTTCAAGCAAATAATCGGGCAGACGCTGCCAGCCAGGAAGCTGAATCTGCCAAGCAGGCGGCTGCAAGCCAAGCCAGCCAGGCCGCGCGAGCTGAAGAAGCACAAAAGAAGGCCCAAGATGATTTAAACAAGGTTGGCGTAAGCGACGCGGAAGCTGCGGCTAAGGCTGCAGCTGACAAGAAGGCCCAAGCTGAAGAAGCAGCCAAAAGCACGGCTGAAACGGCTCAAAAGAGCAAAGAGGCCTTGGAAAGCGCGCAAAAGGCAGAAGCCGCTGCTGAAGGTGAAACAAGTGCGGCTGAAAAAGACGTGGATTCAGCCAGTCAGAAGGAAGCAGCTGCTAAGACTGCTAATGATGAAGCCCAAAGTGTTTTGACTGAACAAGAGAGCAAGGTCAGCCAGGCTCAAGCAGATGTTGACCAAGCTCAAAAAGCAGTTGACAACGTTGGCTTGTCAACAAAAGCTGAAGATTTGCAAAATGCTAAAAGCGAAGCTGCCAGCGCTCAAAACGCTTTGACTGAGGCCAAGTCAGCAGACGAGACTGCGCAAGAAAACTTGGAAAAGGCAAGCAGCGAGCAGTCCGGCAAGGCAAAAGAAGCAGCAGAGGCTCAGAAAGCTGTTGATCAGGCAAGCATCCAGGTTAAGGAACTGACGGATGCTGATAACGAGGCTAAGGATGCCAGCGATGCCGCAAATAAGGACTTGGCAGCCAAGCAGGCGGCTGAAAGCGAAGCACAGCAAGCTTATGATGCTTTACCGAAAGTAGTGGCCAATGATGCCTTGAAGCAGGCAACGCTGGCATTTGCGAACGTGCAAAAGCAGTACAACAATAAAGAAATTGATGAAGCCACCTATAAGCAAGCGATTAATACTTGGGCAGATGCAATGGCTAGTGGGAAGAATTTGAATACTTACCATGGCTTAGAGAGTGATAAAAAAGTCCAAGTCGACTTAAACAACTTGACCCAGGAGCAGCAAGAGGAATTAAATGCATATCTGGTACAGTTGCTCAACTCTGCCCGGATTGCTTTGGGCACTGCTGATCTTGCCGGCAAAACGGTTGGATCAGTTGGGGCAAATGCGGCTGCTAGCGAAATTGCGGTAGGCTACCGCAAGGACCGCTGGAACAGTGCGAAAAAACACCACGACAATGCGGTAGTCAACAGCGTTGCCAAGAAATACGGCTTGCTCGCTTTAGATGATTCAGAAGGCCAGGCAATCGAAAACTTAAGAACGGTAGGCATTCCAAGTCTTGGAATTTCTGACACTATTACAATGTATGAAGCAAAGTTCAATGTATTCGATGGCGTTATGGGGATGCTTTTTGAAGACAATACAGACAGCAACGAAATGGGGCATGCAATTAGTTTGCTCGGATTAAATACGCTGGCATTTGACAAAGCTGATTCAAATTTAACTACTTATGTCGGATTTTCGGCAGATGGTACAGATGTTGCCGAAGGCTATCACCTTCAACAGTATCACTTTATTGTGGTGCCAAACCTTACTGATCAAGAAACGACGACTACCACAACCGATGGCAACGTTACGCATACATATATAGAAACTAAGTTTGGCCAAATCAGCGACCCAGCAACTTGGGAAAAGGCTAGCGGTACGACTGCCCTGGCAAATCCATATGACGAAGCAGCAGTTAAGGATGAGCTGGCCAAGGCACAAGCGGCAACCGCTACAGCTCAAAAGACGGCTGATGAAAAAGCTGCCGCGCTTAAGACGGCTGACGGCAATTTGGCTCAAGCAGAGCAGGTACTTGCAAGCGCCGAAAGCAATTTGGCTGAAAAGCAGCAAGCTTTGACTGCGGCAAATGAAAGTCTTGCCGCTGCTGAGAACGCAAAGGCAGACAGTGCTTACAAGCTCACTGCAGCTGAAACTGCGGCTGCCCAGGCTGCTGATGATTTGACTGCTGCCCAGGCTGCATATGACCAAACTGCGGCAGTTTATCAAACAAAGCAGGCGGAACTAGCTGCCGCTCAAGCAGCATTGGCTGCCGAAAAAGAAAAGCTGGCTCCACTTGCTGCTGACGCTGAAGCAAAGCAGGCAGCCTTAGATGCCGCTGATGCTGCTTTGAGTC
>NZ_BOCG01000418.1 GCF_016587775.1 Lactobacillus nasalidis
TAGTCAGCCACCTGCCGCTTGTTTTCACTCAGCAGCTTGCGGATGGCGTAGTATGGACCGTAACCCATGAATTCCGGGTCGTAGCCGACTTCGGCGTAAGCGCCGAGCTTGGCCAGAGGCTTGAGCTGATATTCTTCCACCTTTTCAGCCGTAGCCAGGATGATCATGCTGGCACCGTCAGAAATCGGTGAGGCGTTGCCGGCAGTAACCGTCCCGTCCTCGGTAAAGGCTGGCTTGAGGCCGCTTAAGGCTTCCATGCTAGTATCCGGGCGGACGTTTTCGTCCTGCTTCAGCTCTTCGATTTGAATGATTTCATCGTCAAAAAGCCCTGCTGCCTGGGCCTTGACCGCCTTTTGGTGGGAGGACAGGCTGAAAGAGTCGGCTTCCTGGCGGCTGATGTGGTCACGCTTAGCCACGTTTTCAGCGGTGATCCCCATGGATTTGCCGGAGAATGAGTCAACCAGGCCGTCGCTGAACATGATTTCTTTTGGCGCGTTGGACATGCTTTCGCTGCCGCCGACCGCTACCAGGCCCAAGTCGCCGATCAGCATTTGGGCTTCAGCCAGGCGGGCTGCCTTCAAGCTGGACCCGCAGACTTCGTTGATTGATACGGCAACTGAGTCTTGCCGCATTCCGGCGTTTAAGGCCACCTGCCGGGCCATGTTCTGGCCCAGGCCGGCTGACAAAACGTTGCCCATGAAGAGGGCATCTAAAGCTTCAGCGTCCAGGTTAGCCTCCTTCAAAGCTCCGCGCAGGGCGATTTGGCCCAGGTCGATGGCGGAAAAGTCGGCTAACTGCTTGTGGTAACGGCCGAAAGGAGTTCTCTTGGCCGCAACAATATAAATATCTTGCATATAAATTCTCCTCAACTAAGTTTTGTTTTGGGGATTGCTGAGCCCGGCTCAGCTTTTTATAACCAGTATATTTTACTATAATCTTCCCCTGCTTGCTTGATGAAGCGCTTGATTTTGCGAAATATTAAAAAGCACCCCGTGAGGGTGTGCTCTTTAGTGAACTCGTTTGAATGTGACTGTAAAATTCATCACGCCATCCGACCAATTGGCGTTGATCTTGCCGCCAAAAGTTGCCACCAGGTCCTGGGCCATTGAAAGGCCAATCCCGAAGCCAGACTTTTTCTCATGATCGTAATGGTGCGATTCGTCTTCCCGGTAAAAACGTTCAAAGAAGCGGTTGGTATCAACATCCGCGCCATTTTTGTACGAGTTGGAAACCGTCAAAACGGCGTTTTGGTTAAGGCGGCTCTTGGTCAGGTTGACTGTCACTTCGCCTTCTGGATCACAATACTTTTGCGCGTTGTCAATCAAGATATTGACCAGCTCCAGCAGACTGTGCTGCTCGGCATTGACGTAAAGGTCAGGATCAATGTTGACCGTATACTTCTTGTGGTCTTTGGCCAAAACGGATTTAAATGATTCCGCTGACTGCTTTGCGGTTTCCGAGAAATTGATCTTGGAAAGAACGATTTCTTCCGGCTCGCTCATTCTGGTCAGCGTAATCAGCTGGTTAATCAAACCAGTCATGCGCACGACTTGTTCTTTGGTGCTTTCGTTCCATTCGTCGTCGTTTCCCAGAATCTCTTCCATTTCAGCGTTCGCGCTGATTACGGCCAGCGGCGTCTTCAGTTCATGGCCGGCATTGGTGATAAAGCGGCGCTGCTTCTCGTAAGCTTCTTTGATCGGCTGCACCGCCCGGTCGGCCAACAGAGCCATGATCACTATGAAGAATAAAATTCCGCCGAAGGTGAAGATCAGCGCGTACTTGGCCAGCAGTATCGTCGACTGCATCAACGGACTCAAATCAATGAAACAAACATAGTATTTGTTGGCGGAAATCTTTTTAGCAAGATAGCGGAAACGCATGCCTTTTGAGCGAATCGTTCCCTTCATCTGCCCGGACTTGAGGCGAAGAGTCAGCTGCTTCGTGCGGTTGTTCACCGAGGAAATCGAGTTGCCGACAATGTGACCGTCGTCAATTACCTTCATCTTTTGGGTCTTGGTGTTGATGTTGGCCGTGAAATACCTGTATTTGAACATTCCTTCCCGGTTGTACTGGTCACCAAGCTTCTGCTTGGCCTGCACCACGTCCAGGCGGCCGTTGTTTTTAACGATGATCGACAAAACCTGGTCAGCTTCCCGGCTGGATTCAAAAACACTGATGCCAATCAAGCTGGCAAAAGAGATGATCATTACCAAAAACAGAGATAGCGTCGCTATCCACATGAAGCGACGCCTGACTTTTTTTATCATGATTAGGCCCTCTCAAGGCAGAATTCTCCGCCCTTTTCACCGGTGATCCGGACGTTGGCGCCGATTGAAGCCAGTTTAGAACGCAAGAATGAAATGTAAACCCAGACTACGTCTTCACTTTCATCCTCATCCTTCCAAACGTGGTTGAAAAGCTCCTCCGTACTGATCGCCTTATTTGGGTTAAGCAAAAAGTAGCGCATCAAGCCGGTTTCCTGCTTGGACAGGCTGATGGAATTGTTGCTCGACAGCTCCTGGGCGTTAAGGTCCAGCTTTAAGTTGTCGTAATTCAGCTCCTGATTGCTGTATTCGTCACTTCGCCGCTCCTTGGACCGCAGCCGGGCCAGGAGTTCCTTTAAAGAAAACGGCTTGGTCAGATAATCGTCAGCACCGACATCCAGGCCGGTTACCTTGTCATCGATTTCTGACTTGGCCGTCAGCATCATAATATAAGTTTTGTCCCCGGTAGCCCGGATTTCTTTAACGGCATCCAGGCCATTTTTTACAGGCATCATGATGTCCATGATGATGACGTCGTAGGGGTGTTCCTTGACTGCATCAACGGCTTCTTGGCCGTTAAAAACTGAATCGACGTCATAGCCGCTTTTTTGCATGGCGACCGTGAGAACTCTGTTAAGTTGTGCTTCGTCTTCTGCTAAAAGAATCTTCATATTAAATTATCCCTCCTTGATCAGTTGGCGAATCGTTTGCAGGCTAACGTCACAGGAAGCCAGCTCGTCAGCAACTCTCTTGAGTTCCTTGCTGATACGTTCAGGATTCTTGATATCGTGTTTGTACTTCATTTCGTGTTCCAGGCTGGCCCAGGTATCCATCGCGATCGTCCGCAGCTGGATTTCGACATAATACGTGCCTGGCTTGTTGCCGTGGACGTCTTCAAACGGAGTAACTACTTCCATGATCAAGTGGTAAGACCGGTAGCCGTTTGGCTTGGCATCGGTGATGTAGTCCTTCTCCTTGATGATTTTAAAATTGTCCTGCTTTTTTAATAGATCGATGCAAGTATAAATGTCGTCAATAAAGTTGCATACGATTCTGAGGCCAATGGAATCACGGTTTTCAATCAGCGCTGATTCTGGCGTCAGCGGGAGACCCTTCTTTTGGCATTTTTGAGTCATGCTTTCTTCGCCCTTGACACGTCCTTCAAGGTGTTCGTAAAGCTTTTGTCCCGTTTTTTCACTGTATTCTTGACTAATTTCTTGAATTTGCTTTAACGTATCGTCCAAAATTTCTGGAAGATAAGCAGCATATTTACCGTAAATACTCATAATTTTTCCTCATCATTCTTTCTTCTACTACTTACTCTACCAGAGATTCGTGAACTTTGCTCGCCTTTTAATAGAAACTTATGGACCCCCACTTGCGTGGGGAATACGAAATTTGGTCCATGTTGAGCGTCACGGGGGAGGGATCACCCCCACTTGCGTGGGGAATACTGAAGTAAACGAGTTTACCCGCTTGCGCCAAGAGGATCACCCCCACTTACGTGGGGAATACTGCCTTCGTGTCTTTCAAGAATGGCCTTGATGAGGATCACCCCCACTTACGTGGGGAATACTTCCGTTTGATCCGGATCCATAACCCCACATAAGGATCACCCCCACTTACGTGGGGAATACACCTTAACAAGAGGTCGATCCTCCTGGATTACAGGATCACCCCCACTTACGTGGGGAATACGTTTTGGCGACGACAACCTCGTGCAGCTCTATAGGATCACCCCCACTTACGTGGGGAATACGAGCAGGATAATTTCTACTTTATTAAGATGTTAGGATCACCCCCACTTACGTGGGGAATACAAGTTGATAAAAGCGGCAATGCAACGTGGGTAAGGATCACCCCCACTTACGTGGGGAATACCTTTGGAAAATCTGAGCTCTGGCAGCAGCAGAGGGATCACCCCCACTTACGTGGGGAATACAGTCGGCAGAGCTGGCCCAGGCCTTAGACTTGGGGATCACCCCCACTTACGTGGGGAATACATGCTAACTTTACTAAATCACCAATGAACCACAGGATCACCCCCACTTACGTGGGGAATACATAGTCCCGGCAGACTTCTACAGATGTCCCGAAGGATCACCCCCACTTACGTGGGGAATACACCTATTAAAAAAACGCAACCTCCCAGGCTGCGGGATCACCCCCACTTACGTGGGGAATACATTTGGAACCTGGCCCCGTGAGCTAAAGAAATAGGATCACCCCCACTTACGTGGGGAATACAGTTAAGGGGGATGCAAAAAATGACTAATGACAGGATCACCCCCACTTACGTGGGGAATACTGGCTTTTACTTATGGGGTGATAACGATGATGAGGATCACCCCCACTTACGTGGGGAATACAAACCACAGACGCAAAAGTTTGAGACTAACCTGGGATCACCCCCACTTACGTGGGGAATACTTGCACTAGCCGCTGCAGCCATGGACAGAGACAGGATCACCCCCACTTACGTGGGGAATACTGCTAGCACACTAACACAGTGGTACGGGGGGTAGGATCACCCCCACTTACGTGGGGAATACTCAATCGCTGGGTTCAGGCTCAAAAGGAGCATAGGATCACCCCCACTTACGTGGGGAATACTTGAAGTTGCTCGGTGATGATTTCAGCGGCGTAGGATCACCCCCACTTACGTGGGGAATACATCGGGAGCAACGGAGTGAGCTCTACCGTGACAGGATCACCCCCACTTACGTGGGGAATACGTACCATAATGGTACAGGAGGACGACATGGAGAGGATCACCCCCACTTACGTGGGGAATACAGTAATGGATCCCTTTAGCGACGCCATTCTCAAATCACTAAAATGCGATTTTTGATTAGTTTTATCGCCAGCTCCTTCGTAGCCCTTGCATCAGACACAGCGTTGTGTGGCATCTTATTTTCGATCCCATAGTTTGATAATACAGTCTGCAGCTTATAGTTGTCCAGGAATTTTTCTTTTCTTTTTACAACTGGCAGCAAATCCTTAATCTCATTTCTCAATTCTTGCATCCCGAATTTCCGATAATCTCTATTCAAAAATGCAGAATCGAATCTAAAATTATATCCAACGATTGGCATATCCCCAACAAAATCAGCCAATTCTCCTAATGCATCTTGCAGCGGAACGCCTTCCTTCTTCAATATTGCAGGAGTTATCCCAGTCAGCTCCACTATCTGTTTTGGCACATCAACGTCTTGCTTGATCAATCGGTAATATTCCGTACCATCGTGTTTCACCGCACCAATAGACAAAATCTGATCAATTTCCGTATTTAGTCCTGTCGTTTCAATGTCAACCGCGACAAATTCTTTTTGCTTTGCAGCAACTGCAGAAGCCCTCATTCTTTCAGCCTTGTGCGCTTTATGAAATTTAGCAGCGTTGCTAAAACCATGATCTACAGTTTCCTGGTTGACAACATGCTTTACAAAGAGCATCCCATCCAAGTCAATCACTTGCCTTGATTTGCGGGTCGTCTTAAAGGCATACCCCTGCTCATTATTGGTGTTATATACGAGAGTTGCTTCACCATTGCCAATGTTGGTTTGGACTCTATCCCACAATTTGTCTCTAACCCTGGCACTGACATCACCAACATAGACCCCTGTTTGAATTTCCTGGCACCATCTGGTCAAATCCCCCCTAAGAGCGGGAGGAGTTTTAGTTAAGGTTATGACTATCATTCTTTATCACTTTGCTGTTCATGGTACTGCACGCCAAATTTTTGCAGTCCTAATTTATCATCCCAAAGATTCATGACTTCTACGTCTTGATCTTGATCAGCATCGCCTAACAGCAGGTGTTTCAAATCTACAACCATCTGTTTGATCAGTTTGGTCTCACGGAACTTATCTCGCATTGCGTGTCTGGTACGGCTGGCGATATCATCATCTCCATACTTTGCTACCGTTTCAAAAGCGATCGGAATAGAAATATCAGCCTTGTACAGATCCGCAAAATCATATACAAATGCTAAGTCATGTCCCGTGTGCACAAAGCCTAATCCTGGAGATGCGCCTAAAGCAACTATTACGCTATAGCTTAAGCCATACAGTGCTTGGTGTGCAGCCGTCAGTGCTTTATTGATTGGGGTTCCAGAATCAAAATCGTCTACTTTGTATTCTCTCTTGGACCACTTTACCCCTGTCTTCTTTGACTGTTCACGGTATACTCGGCGTACTCTGGCACCTTCTTTTCCTCTCAATTCTTCCATCGTTAATTTGCTAACGTCTTCATCGGGGAAACGAAGCTGATACATTTTTCTAGCCACCGCTACCCGCGAACGAACATTGGATACCAATCTTGCCTGTGCTTCCAAAAGCCTTGAAGAGCGGTTAAGCGCTCGGCCATGAGCATATTGCCGTACGCCTTGCTCACCAACCCAAACCACTGCCATGCCTGAGTCTCCCATCAATTCCATTGCACGGTGGGTCACATCAACGCCAGGTCCCAGCAACAAAACACTGATCACCGCAGCTGGAACATAAACAATTCCCTCTTCATCTCTAACCTCAACAGCACCGTCTTTCCGGTACAGCTTAGCATGTTCAATGTAGAGGAATGTTATTCTATCCTCCGTGCGTCCCAATTCTGTGAGGTCAGGTTTCTTGTAGCTTGCTTCTACTTTCATTTTTAGTCAACCGGAATAACTGTCATCAATCCCATGCCAAAAGCCTTTTCCCGGCCAATGCCTGCTGTCAGTGCATTCTTAAACTGATCCAAATTACTGATTTTCAGTTTTCCTTCAAATACAGTTCTGTTCAAAGAAACATGCTTTTGCTTACGCAAAAGTGGACGATCATGCCCTGCCACATCCGCGGATACGAGCTCAAAGCCATTGAGCTTTGCCTTGTCTTGCAACCATTTCATCTGTGCATCGATCGCAAAACATGGAATTATGCTTCCAGGATGGGAGCTGCTTTTGCCGCCGCGGCGAACTGGATTAGCCGTCAGTTTAAATTGAAGCAGTTGGCCTTCTTGTAACCTGTTTAAAAATGGTTCGTAATCCTTGCAGATTGCTGTTCCCGGCTTGCCGTATCTTTCCAGTTCCTGTAAATTTGGTTTTTCAGGACTCAGTACAAGCAAATAATGCTTTCCGTTCAAGGTGTCCAGCCGCCATAAATGCCGCAGGCGTTCACCACTGGAAATTTCCTGCGGAAAAGACCGCTCAACCCAATTATGGTAAGCTCCGAGATGAGACAAATTTTTTATTTTCTGCCGATTTTTTGAATCGACCTCAACTCTTGATAAATACATCCCACGACTCCTTTACAAGTAATCCATAATGTCGGGAGAATCCTTATAACATGGATTTTTTAAACTGATTCTTTCCTTAGCAGTTAATCGGAAGCCAAAACGCCGGTTCTGCGGGTCAAAACTTTCTACCCGGTCTTTCATAGTTTGCGTGAAGGCAGCATCTGGCAACAGATTGGCATCAGCAATAATTTCTGCTGTATACTCTGACTGCCAGCGCCGCTTCTTTTGATACCACTTCTCTGCCTGCCAAGGCATTTTTTCCAATACTTCAACTGGATTGGCTGCCTCGAAGCTTTCAATTTGCAAAACACCGGCCGGCGGACAAGCCCGGCGGCCCAGGTAAAGCTGAAAGCGGGGGTGTTTCAACACATACTCAATCTTTTCAATCAAATCTTCATCTTCGCTGCCAACCGCTGCAACATAAACCGCGTCTTGATAATGGTCCCGGTAAGTCAGTTTACGGGTTTCTTTTTTCCATTCAACCGTCTGGAATTCAGTCATCACTTTGCCAACTTGATCGATCCGGACCGCGAAAAGCAGATCATTCAAGGACTTGATCCGCTCATCCTCCCGCCGCATCCCAAGCGCGGCGGCAATCATTCCGATCACCGCGCTCTTCGACGGCGCCGGCCAGGTGGTCCGCCGCTCAAAGCTGGCCTCATTGCCATAAGACTGAAGTGGGGCAGTCAGTCTAATCGTTAAGGTCTTCATTTTCTACCGCCTTCTCCAAGACGTCTTGCAACTTATTCAAAAGATCCTGCAAGTTACCCGCCTGTTCACCAACAGTCGTTGCATACTTGCCAACCGCAACCGTTGCCAATGGCTGATCAACAAACTGCAGTGAGTCGCTGAATTCCTTTTCCAGCTTCTTGACTGAACCTTTCATGTAACCTTCGCCAGCCTTGGCAACCACAGGTTCTTCAAAGGCTGAAACCAGGTTTACTGGAGTGTCATCACGCACAGTCACCATCACGTAGTTTGGCAGAGTCTTGTTGGCAAAGGAGTTTTGCTTGCCAGTTGGCATTGACAGAGCAAAATCCTTGATAAAAGTCAAAGCGCCGGCAACTGCGTCTTCGCCACCCAAGTTGTAGCCAAGTTCGGCCATGTTGATGTTGGCATAGCGGTAAAGAGTTGCTGAATCGTATTGCGTCGTCTGAATCAAGGCCGCGCCGCTCTTTTCCTTTTCCTGCAGATCGTCTAAAGCCGTGAAGTAGTCGTATTCAGGAATGATTTCATGAGTTGAGATCGCGTGGGCAACTTGGGCTGAAGCATCAACGTTGAGTTCCGGGTTGTCAGCAACCATCCGGCCAAACAGGGCCAGGTCCAAAGAATTGCCCTCCAGCAGGATCTTCTTGACCTCCTTCTTGTCCAGCTTTTCATTTTCCCAAACGTAGTCAGCCAGCTTGGAGATCTGCCCTGGGCTGACCATCAACAAGGCACCGGTTTCGTTGTCCTTGTTAACCTTGATCCCGCCTTCTTTCAAGGCATCAATTGCCTTGCTCATAGCCGCGTCTTCATCCAAACTTGAGTCGAGGTCCTGCAGCTTAGCCGCCAACATTTGCGGAACCCGCTTGGTCCGGGTGCCGATGTTTGCGCCGTCTTCAGCAAAGGCCTTTCTCACTGCCCGCTTCCAGGACTGGGATGACACTCTTGCCCGAGTAACGCCACCGTAAAAGGCCGTCTTTGGAGCACCAGTGTCGTCGCGGTTGATGTTAGATGATGGTACAGTTTGCAGAACGTTGATGTCGACGTATAAATTCTTAGTCATGATTTTTCTCCTTACTTATTGTCTGCTGAATTATTATCGTTTGACTTGCCAAACGAACGATAGTACTGCTCACCCCAGTGCAAACGGACTTCGTTTGCCTGCCGGTAGCCGAGCTGGAACTTATACAAGTCACCTGCTAAGCGGGCATAGTCAATTTGAACATTGTTCTTCTTGCTCTTGATGATTTGCATCAAGTGCACCAACTGATCGATTACTGCGGTAAAATTGCTTGTTCCAAGCAACGCTTGAACCCGCCGGTCCAGTGCTTCTGGCGAATCAGCATTTTGCTTCAGATGGTTCAAAGCCTCGAACAACTCCAAACCACTTACATCATTTTTATCTTTCTTTTCCTTTTTTTCAGTCTTCTTGACAAAGACCTTCCGAGCAAAAACACAGTAATCTGATGCTTGCTGGTGCAAAGCGTACATTCTGACTGCCGCAAAAATTGCATTTTCCACTCTAGTTGCCCTGCCGTCTTTGCTCAACCAGTTTTCATCAAGATTGCTTAAAAAAACTGGCCAGACTTTTTGTGCCCGGTAGCCGTCAATCGTTGACGCGGACCGTAAAGCCGAGAGCGAAGCTTTGTCGGTATTACCGTTGTTGTACAACTGGCGGATAATCCGTTCAGTCACATTTTCAATTTCATTTGCCATCACAGTCACCTTTCCTTTCTACTTCTTTCCTTCATTCATTACCTTATTGATCCCAGCCCGGTATTTGTTGGCTGCAATAAAAATATTGCTTTGCACGTCATTTGTCCCAGAGATGTCCCGTGGGGCAATGATTTCCAAGAATTCGCTCAAAGTCTTCAGCGCGACGCGCCGCAGTTCCTTTTCCCAAGTTTCTTGCTTCTCATCCCGATCATCTCCCCCGGTCAAGCCAGACAGCCAATTTTCAAAGGGCTCGTTCAAGTTGTCATAAAACATCTGACTCTTTCTGCCTGCAAAATCAGCAGCGCCTTGCGAGCCAAAGCGGATCCGGCCAATTTCCATCAAGAAACCGTAATATTTCCGGCCGACCTTTTGGCTCAAGTCAACCATGTGCTCAATTCGCTCTGGCCAGGCGTTTTTACGGTCTTCCGTTTCGTCAAACAAAACATCGGCTTCAATCCGCAAATTGTCATCAAATTCAGCCGCAGGCATCAAGGAAGTCGCGCCGCCATTGCTGATGATTCCTGACGTGTGCAGGTTGACCATCTGATTATTTAAGACAATCTTCTTGCTCTTCAGATAGTTCAGCCAGGCAACCGTGAGCGGTTCTTTTGATTCATCCCGGCCTTCAATGTCAATGTATTGGCCAAAGTTGCGCCACATCGCGATGTCGATGCTGCTCAGCTGACGAGTTGCTGGATAATAATTTCCATCCTTTTGATTTCTCCGCCAAGTGCTCATCGGCTCAATGTTATAGGCGTTAGCGCTGTCGAAAGCTGGCAGGCCAGCGCTGAAAACAGTTGGCGTGCCATCTTGCCATTCGATATGCAGCAGTCTTGACCAAACCGTATAAGTCTCGGCAAAGTTGTCCGGCTTGACCTGTGAAAGCCGCTTCTTGACATATTCACCCAGGTCTTCTTCCCAAACCGGCCGTTGCTGAACATATGCCGGTTTATTTGGGTTGAAAAGCAGCAGGTTCAACATCAAGGTCTCAAAGAGATTTTTCCCTTGAGCGTATACCGGGTTCAAAGTATACAGCCAGCCGCGGGAATTTGACATTTTCTCTTTAGCCTTAACCTTGGTCTTATCAGTTACCCCTGTAAAATTCTGATAAGTAATTATCCAGCGGACCAGTTCATCCAGGGTCATCTTGTTCTTACGGTTAGCACTCTTAGGCGCGAAGATTGCTACAGAGTTGCCACTTTGTGAAATCAAGCGGTTGATCTGCATCAGATCAACTGTCCCCGAGCCCTTGGCGATCTTTTTGTTGTCCGGCACAAAGCGGTCATATTGTTCGGCCGTGACCTGGTAAAATGGCCGGTCACCGAAGAAGTCAAAAAGATCCTTGTTCTTGTCCAAGTAGTCAAAAACCGCATCGGAAAACTGCCCCGCCTTATAGAGACTCAGCCAGGTTTCAGTGAGAATTTGCAGCAAAGTGAAGCTGTCAATTTCATCATCGTCTGACTGCACGTGCATCTTGTCATTAAGTGTGACCCACTCGTAGGCTTCTCCATCTTGATCAACTCTGGTATAAACCGTCATCAAAATTGCTTCCAGCAGGCGCAAAACTGCCAAATCCTGCGCGTGCATCTCTCCGGCCAATTGCCGGTAGTCTGCCGCGTTCTGCAGGAGTTCCTTGATCGAAACCATTTGCTCGGAATTAGTCTTGCCATCCAAGACCTTGATCCAGGGTTCGGTCGTTAAGTTGAAACTTTCCATAATTAATTATCAACCTCCTTTTCATAGCTCAATCCAGTCTTAGCTGAATAACATAAGTCGTAGCCATTAAAGTTTCCTTTTGCATTCTCGCCAAGTACTAAAGCCAATGATCCTTTCAGCCAGGAACTGTTCTGCCAATCCGGGAATCTGCGAGCTGTCTCCTCTTCCAACTTGTTGATTGCCTGCTCAATATCTGGCGTTACCGAATTGGGAAGGCGAATTACTTCTTGAGCTATAGCTTCGTCATCAACTTCAGATACTTTCTTGCCATTCATCAAGTAATACTCGCCGGAAATTTCCTTAAGCAAAATAACTTCAATGCTTTCACGGATATCACGAACTGCAGCTGAAGCCTGGTTGTCATCCAGACTACCCTTGTCCCGGTCCAGCCAGCGGTGGATCGTTAACTGTTCAACCCACATTTCATCCCGAAGATTGTCGTCTTTTCTTGGATAAATCGGAGCATTGATCTGGAAGCTGCCAGCTTTACTCATTTCGAGCTGGCTGTCTTTCCGCCACTTGTCCTTAGCCTCATCCAAATCGGCGACCTGGTCATCCGTTGCTTCGTCATAAACCAGCTGCACCAAGCTGGAAATATCATTAGGAAGCAGCACCTTTTCCGGTAAAAAGTGTTCCGTCTTCTGCAGGTAGTACTTCTCGTAAACTGCTTCATTGGCCGGGCCGTAGTCATCAGCATCTGGCTTCATAACATACAGCTGGCGCTGCTGGAGACCAGCAGGGCGAGAAATTTTATGCCGATGCAAGCGCCCCGCCCTTTGTAGCAGCAAGTCGATCGGTGCGATATCCGTAAACAGGACATCAAAATCAATGTCCAATGACTGTTCCAGGACTTGCGTCCCGATAACAATCATTTTTTCTGGCCGCTCGCCGTTTTTCCCGATCATCTTCTGCAGCTTATCCTCCAGCTCAGTCCGGTCCGAGGCCAAAAAGGCTGAGTGCAGAACCAGGCATTGCTGGCTAGGGTCTACCAGCTTGGCAAATTCTTGTGCCCGTTTGACCGTGTTTACAATAATGCCGGCAATCCCACCATCTTTGATTTGTTCCTTAACCTTGGCTAAGACACTAACCGGATCATCATTGATGTAGCTGACCTGCAGCTCTTTTGCTTCTGTCTTCAATCCAAAGTCTGCATACTGACGCAGATTTTTGCCGTCCAAAATGCTTAGTAGTGGATAAGCTTGGTTGTTTTCCCAGCCTTCCTCCGCTTGTAAAACTTTTTTAAATCGGACATATTTTCCCTTGCCATAGTGTTTGATCAGCTCATTACGCTTTTCCTTCGGCAAGGTGGCTGACAGAATTATCACTGGAACATGGTACGCGCCCAGCCACTCCAAAGCTTTCAGCAAATAGCTGCTCATGTACATGTCGTAGGCGTGAACCTCGTCGATAATGACAACCTTGTTGCTGAAGCCAAGGTGTCTCAAGAACAAGTGCTTTTGCTTGAGACCCATCAATAGCAGGTTATCAATGGTCCCAACGGCAAAATCGGCCAAAATGGACTTTTTACCGGAGAACCAGGAGTTGACGGTAACTGCACCCTCATCGGTTTCTTCTGATTCGATATCTTCCGCCCGCGGCAGGCTGGTATAGCGGGAATTCCAGCTCGATTTTCCGTGCAGCAGCTTAATATCTAACTTGCTGCCGTCAATTTCGGCAATTTCTGTCAGCCATTTCTCCACCCGATCAAACATTGCGTTAGTAGTTGCCTGAGTTGGCAAGCCAATATATATCCCTGTCCGGCCTGTTGCATAGGCCAGCTGCTCAGCAGCTGTAAGTGCAATTTCCGTCTTGCCAATTCCCATTTCGGCTTCGATGATCACCAATCCAGGATCAATTGTTTCCTTTATTTGCTCTTCCATAACGGATTGGATTTGCCGCGGCTTAAAGCCAAAATGCTGTTGGTAATAACCATTAGCATCGTTTACTTCTTCCGGGATCCAAGCATCATTGACCGCCCAAGTAGAAATAGCGCCTTGGTAGCGGGCGGTCATATCTACGTCGTTAAAGCCTTGATCCAGGCCAATCAGATTAAACATTGGCTTGTTTGGATCATTGTTTAAGCAGGTACTGGAGGCCAGCCAGTCAGCCATGATCAGCAGGCCCTCCAAGATCACTGCTTCAGGTTGATTGACTGCTGGCACTTCGCTGATGTCGCTGTAGCCAGCTAATTCCAAGCCATAGGCAATCAGTTCATTTTGAACGTCTTTCCACGGCTGCTGCGTTTCTTTATCCGTATCAGCTTGATAATAATTTGCCGTAAATACGTCCAGTTGCTCTCTCTGATCGCCACTTTGCGGCTTGCCATGGTGGCCGCCGATGATAGCCGCCACGGTTTCATTTAGAC
>NZ_BOCG01000419.1 GCF_016587775.1 Lactobacillus nasalidis
ACCCCCAGTCTGGCCTCCAGCAGGTCAATCTGCTTGATGACGGCAGACGGCGTGATATAGTTGGCCTCAGCCGCCTTGGAGAAGCTTCCGAGCTCAGCTGCCTGCAAAAAAATATCGAGATGCGGATCGTACAACATTTTCTTTTACCCCTTTATCTTGCTACTAACTAGCTTAGCATAGTTCGCTGCCGATCCGCGGCACTTATTCAGCAATTTCTTTTTTATCTTCCTCATTGATTCTGAAACTGGCCAAGGCGGCCGCCAGACAAAGCAGACTGTCGATCAGCCATAAGAGCTGATAGCCGCCCGTAGCGTCAACCAGAATGCCCCCGATCCAGGCACTGGCAAAAGCTCCGATCTGGTGGCCCAGGAAGAGCAAGCCTACCAAAGTGGCGACTTTCCCAAGCGAAAATTCTTCGTTGACCAGTCCCGACGTTGGCGATACCGTCGCGTCTCCTGTCAGCCCAAGGCCAATGGCAAACACAGCCGCCGTGATGAAGTTCTTGGGCAGCAAGAAGACATAGCCGGCTGCCCAGGCTGCCCGGAAGGCATAGTAGAAAGCCAGCAGCCGGCCCTTAGGCAACCGCCCGCTAAGCCAGCCTGACAGCAGGGCCCCAGCGATCGTGGCAATCCCGTAAGTCGAAAAGGCCCAGCTGGCCGCGGCTGCTGAAATGCCGTAAGACTTGAATTGTGAAAACAGATGCGACTCAATGATCACCATGTGAAAGCCGCAGGTGCTGAAGCCTGCCAGCAGGAGCCGGTATGTCCGGCTGTGAAAAGCCTCTTTAAAAATGGCCCCGCTTTCCGGCAGGTCAGCTTCTTTCTCATTGCCGCGCCCAGGGTCTCTGGAGGTGACAAGGAAAACGACCGGCAGGGTCAAGGCCGCGGCTGCCGCAACTGCCGCGACTACCAGCTGCAAGCCGCCAACAGCCAGCAGCTGGTTCAAGAGCGGCGACAGGACAAAACCGACCATCCCGGCTGAAGCGTTCAGCATCCCCGAAATCATCATCGCGTACTTTGGACCGACAAAGCAAGCCGCTGACGTGAAGACCAGCCCAAAGGAGACCGCCCCGGCTCCCAGTCCAAAAACGATACTCAAAAACGCAATCAAGGCCGGCAGGCTGGAAGCGAACGTGATCCCGGTCAAGCCGCAGATAATCAGCCCGACCCCGGTCAGCAGGACGAAACGGTTTGACCGCTTCGCCGCCAGAATTCCGAAAAACGGCTGCGAACTTCCGAAAACCAGCTGCAGCAAGGCAATGCTGAAACTGACCTGGCTGTAGGCCAGTCCTGTCTGCTTCATGATCGGCTGCAGCAAGATCCCGATGTCCGCTCTCAGTCCGGCTCCCATCCCGTACAAAAAGCAGGCTGCCAGCCCAAACAATAGCGCCTTCTTAAAATTCATCCCTTGTCTGTTCACAAATCATTTCCTCTTTTTCCGTTAAAAATACTTTATCGTCATTATATATGCTATCCTTTAATCAGTAAAACCGAAGTTAACGATGTTTTGATCGCTATTTACGATATAAAAGGAGGCATAAAATGGAGCGCTATCTTGCCCTGCAGAAAATTCTGGAAACCGGTGGCTTTACCAAAGCCGCCAAGGCCATGGGCTACAGCCAGTCTTCAATCAGCCAGATGATCGCGTCACTGGAAAACGAGCTGGGGATCAAGCTCTTGACCCGGTCCAAAGGCGGCGCGCACTTGACGATCGAAGGCGAGAGAATCTACCCCGATATCGAGAAACTGCTGGCAAGCAGCCAGGCCGTAAAACGCAAGGCTGCCGACATCCGGGGGCTGAACGACGACGTCATCAGAATCGGGACCATTTCCAGCATCACCTGCCACTGGATGCCCCAGCTGATTCAAGGCTTTCAAAAACAATACCCCAATGTCCAGTTTGTCTTCCAGCAGGGCGACTACAGCCTGATTCCGGAATGGATCCGGTCGGGCAAGGTCGACTGCGGCTTTATCTCGCCAGTAGCCTGCGGCGAATTGCAGTATGACCTGGTCAAAAGCGGCGAAATGCTGGCGGTTTTGCCCGAAAAGCACCCCCTGGCCTCTGCTGACAGGGTCAGCCTGGAAGATCTGGCCCAGGAACCTTTCCTGGAACTGGAAGAAGGCAGCTACAGCGAGATCATGGAGGCCTTTAAAAAAGCAGGCCTCACGCCCAAGGTAAAGTACCGCCTGCACGACGACTACGCGATCATGACCATGGTCGAAGCCGGGCTGGGCGTCAGCGTGCTGGCCAAGCTGATCCTGGACCGCACCAGTTTCCGCAACGTCTGCCTGCCCCTCAATCCCCCGGTCAGCCGCACCCTGGCTATTGCCTACGTTGACAAGGAAGAACTGCCTTTGGCCGACAAGCTGTTCATCAAATACCTGCTGGACCACAAGGAGGATTTGCCATAAAAAATAGACCGCCAACCTTGATGGTTGACGGTCTTTGTAATTTCGGGCGCCTTATTTTTGCGCGCGCTTGTGCCGGACGTCCGCCCGGTGCTTCATTGTCAGAATGTAAGCTGAAGCCAGCAAAACAGCATACATCATCAATGGCGGATAAACGATGACGGCCAGCAGGAGGCCGACAATTTTGATGCCGATGTCCGGTACGAGCATCTGCCGGTAGGTCTTGGTGGCTTCAAGCAGGATTGGCGTATTCCGGTTCGGCTTGTCCAAAGCCAGGTGCAGGAAGTAGTTGCAGACGGTCATGGAAATAACGACGATCCCGTAAAAGGCCTGGATCACCTTGCTTTCAAAGTACTCGCTGCAAAGCGAAGTCGCGTATGGAATCAGCGATGCCAAAAAGAGCAGCAGGAGATTCCACCAGATAACCGCGTTGTCGATCTGCTCTACCTTGTCCCAGATCTGATTGAGCCCTACCCATAAAGAACCCAGCCAGAAGAAAGACAGGGCGTATGAGAAGAAACTGGTCCGCAGGGCCCAAAAGGCGCTCACGGTCGGGGATGCCGGTTTGGCCAGTTCCAGCACCAGAATGGTCATGATAATCGCTAAAATCGCATCGGTAAAAGCAATTAATCTCTCTTTGTTCATTAATTCTTTACTCCCTTATTTTTATTTTAAAATTAATTATACTACAAACAAATACCTGCAAAAACGGCAATTCAAAAACGCGTCCCTAAGGACGCGTTTTTCTCCGCCTGCTAAACTCCAAAACGATGGTTGTGTTTCAGCCAATCCTTCACCAGTTCCTTGCAGATCGCGTAAATGCCGATCAGCAGGACGGTCGCAATCAACAACGACAACATTTCTTCTGGATAAATCGAGACTACGATCGCAAAAACGATAAATGCTACAAAGCATACCAGCAAATCAATTGTCTTTTCACTAAGCATCTTAATCACCTGATTTCTGTCAGGGCTTAGCAAAGCGGTTTCATACTTATATTATACAGCAAGTTCAGGCAAAAATGCAGCTTTTCCCCAAGCTGATTGCCCGGGCTGTTGGCCGGTGGCCGATGTATTCGGTCCGGGCCAAAGGAGTTCCGGCCGGCAATAGGTCCTGCAAGAGCTGCGCTGGCAGCTCGCTTTCCTTCATCCGGTCCAGTTCGCTGAAGGTTCCCAGCAAAACGCCGCTAACCTGGTCAAAAACGCCCAGTTCCCTCAGCTGCTCCAAGAGACTGGCGACCCGCTCTGGCCGGCCCCGGTAGGCTTCCAGCAAGAGGACTGCCCCCTTGAAGTCGGGCCAATACGGCGTTCCCGCCAGCTTGAGCAAGCAGCGCAAGTTGCCG
>NZ_BOCG01000420.1 GCF_016587775.1 Lactobacillus nasalidis
GAACTGGCCGGCAGCCGCCGCCGCGCTTTCCAGGTCAGCGCCGTGCAGCAGGCCGGCCAAGAGGCTGCTGGCAAAGAGGTCGCCGGTGCCGAAATAGTGGCGCGGAATCCGGTCTTGCACCCTCTCCCAGACCTGGCCGCAGCGGCTGAGCCCGTAGACCCCGATCTTGTTGTCCGCCAGCGGCACCCCGGTCAACACGACCTGGGCCAGGGCGAACTTCTGCGACAGGCGCTGGGTGATCACGCTGGCCCGGTGGCTGTCGATCTCGTCAAAGTCTGCTGGTTCGTTCAAAAGCAGCAGGGCCTCAGTCAAGTTGGGCGTCAGGATGGTCGCCTGTCTGGCCAGGCGCTGCATCTGGCGGACATAGTCCTCGTCAAAGCCGCGGTAGAGCCGGCCGTGATCTGCCATTGCCGGGTCCAGCAGGATCAGTTTCCCCTGCCTGGAGCATTCTTCCAGCCCCTTCTCCCAGACCCGGCTGGCCGCCCGGCCCAGATAGCCCAAGTAAATAGCGTCAAAATCGATCTGCTGCTCGTGCCAGTGCTCCCAGATTTCCGGCAGGCTGGCTGACAGATCCAAAAAAGTATTCTCCCCGAATCCGCCCGTGTGCGTCGACAGAATCGCCGTTGGCAAAGCCGCCGTCTGCAGGCCGCTGGCACCCAGAACGGGCAAAGCGACCGACATCGAGACTTGACCGACACAGGACAGATCTTGGCTGATCAAAACAGATTTCACCTTGTCCTCCTTACAGCTTGCTCAGCAGTTCTATTATAAGCTTGATTAAAAAAATCTGAAAGAATTTCGGCTGAGCTTTTTTCATGTGGCAGTAATAACTAGTATAGCACGAACGGAACTTTTTCAGAGCACAACAAAAGCCAGCTGCTTGCTAAGAAACAACTGACTTTGGTTAGGAATGTGTTGTGTATGTATAAAATTCAATGCAATGTTACATTGAGGAAAGAAAAATAAAAGAAATTTGGATGTTGCAACTTGCGGCTCTCCACAACCTCAAGCTACGCCACTAAATATACAAGAGAATTGTGACTAAACTGTGACCTTTTTCTTACAAATTCGGAAACAGCTATTATTTTTAAAGCAATTGCTTATATAGTTTTTTTATTTAGATGGCAACTTAATTTTAAGCCGTCAGCAGCTCATAAACGTAGCTGGTCTCATTTTCCCGGTAGACCCCGTGCAGGGTGCCGACCCGCTTGAAGCCGCTCTTCTCGATCAAATGCTGCATCGCCAAGTTGTCCTCGTGCGTGTCGACCCTGACCGACTTGATGTCGCTGAAGCCGCTGGTGAAGTAGCTGATCACGGCCTGGTAAAGCTGCGAAGCGTAGCCGTGGCCGGTATGGTCGGAATGGATCGCTACCCGGTGGACGGTGACGTAGTCCTCCGTGTCGATCTGCCATTCCCCATCCAGCTGGTCATAGGCGTGGTCCGGCGCCGGCAGAATCGACAAGGTCCCGACCGTTTCCCCGTCATCGGCCTGGGCCAGGTAGGCATAGCCATTTTCAATGTCCTGGCGGACATGGTCCGGATTCGGGTAGTCCCCCTGCCACTGGTCGATTCCGCTTTCCGCCAGCTGGTTGCGCCCGTCCTGCAGGATCGCCATCACCTGGTCAAAGTCTTCCATCTGTGCTTTTCTAATCTGCATTTCCCATCAGCTCCTTATCTGTCGCGCGTAAAAAAACAACGATAAAAGGTATTCTACAAAACTTGCCGGCCAAGCTCAAACGATCTGCTTTTTGCGAAAACGCTTTCTGCGTTGAAAACTGTAACAATATTTAAGAATTAGAAAAGAGTGTGTCAAGATTCTGTAACATTTCAGTTATATAATAGGGTTTGTTGCAAAATAAACCACTTATTTTGAGCATTTTAATCCAACACAAATTTTTAATGGGAGTACCATACATGAAGTTTAAACACGTTAAACTGCTCGCGCTCGTTTCCGCAGTAACGGCCGCTGTCAGCTTAGGCTTCGCTGGTCTGACGCAGGCCAGCACGACCAGCGTCAGCAGCCGTTCATACGGGGTCGACGTGTCGAGCTACCAATCAACCAGCACGACCAGTTACAGCAAGGCAGGCGCC
>NZ_BOCG01000421.1 GCF_016587775.1 Lactobacillus nasalidis
AGGCAAAAAAACGGTGGCCACGCTTAGGCGCGGCCGCCGTTTTGCTTTTTTACTTGCTGAACTTGGCCAGCTTCTGGTAGTTGGCCAGCATCCAGTCGGCGTAGGAAACCTTGTTGGGCATGGTTTCGCGGACTTCCACGATCGGGATGCCCTGTTTCTTGGCCTTCTTCACGAAAGTCTTGACCGTGTCGGAACTGGCCTGGGTGTTGTTGACGAAGAAGGCGATCTGCTTTTTCTTGATTGCTTCATTCATCTTGGCAATCACCGCGGCGCTGGGGTCGGTTTCTTTTTCCGTGGCTTCTTCAAAGTTGCGGTTGCCGATCTTGAAGCCGGTCCGCTCCAGCGCGTAGTCAAAGACCGGCTCGCTGACAAAGACCTGCTTGGAATTGCCGCCCTTGATCTTGTCGGCCAGGCGGTCGATCTTGGCGATCTTCTTCAGGTATTTCTGGCCCTGGGATTTGAAGTAGCTGGCGTGTTTCTTGTCCAGGCTGCTGAGCTTTTTGACCAGGTAGGCGACGTATTTTTTCGGCATCGTCAGATTGTACCAGATGTGGGGGTTGGCGCTTGAATTCAGATGCATCAAGTCTTCGCCGACTTTGACGGCCTTCTTGTCGCTGGCTGAGGCCAGGTTGTCCATCCAGCTGTCGTAGCCCATCCCGTTGGCGATGATGACGTCAGCGCCGGCAACCGTCTTGGCTGCCGCCGTCGTCGGCTCAAAGTCGTGCGGATCGGTGTTGCCGTTGGCGATCAAGGCCGTTGCCTTGCCGTATTTGCCGACGATGTTCTGGGCAATGTC
>NZ_BOCG01000422.1 GCF_016587775.1 Lactobacillus nasalidis
GAGATGCCGATCTCGCAGCCCAGGCCGAATTCACCGCCGTCAGTGAAGCGGGTTGAGGCGTTGACGTAAACGGCAGCTGAGTCGACTGCTTGGGTGAAGCGGTCGGCGGCAGCCTGGTCTTCGGTGACGATGGCTTCACTATGGTGGGTTGAATGCTTGGCGATGTGGTCGATGGCTTCTTCTTCGCCGTCAACGACCTTGATGGCCATGATGTAGTCCAGGAATTCAGTGTCAAAGTCATCCGGACCGGCTGCCTTGGCGTCAGGCAAAAATTCCTTGGCCCGTTCATCGGCCCGCATTTCGACCTTGCCGGCAAAGGCTTCGGCCAGGCGGGGCAGGAAGGTGGCAGCAACAGCGCTGTCGACCAGGCAGACTTCAGCCGCGTTGCAGACTGAAGGCCGGCTCATTTTGGCGTTGGCCGTGATATTGACGGCCTTGTCCAGGTCGGCTGCCTTGTTGACATAAATGTGGCAGATGCCAGTGCCGGTTTCGATCACGGGTACCTTGGCATTGTCGACGACCGCTCTGATCAGTCCCTTGCCGCCGCGCGGGATCAGCAGGTCGATCTTGCCGCGGGCGGTCATCATCTCGCTGGCAGACTGGCGGCTGGTGTCTTGAACCAGCTCAATGACTTTTGGTGAAATCCTGCTTTGAGCCAAACCAGCCTTTAAGGCAGTCATGATCGCGTTGGCTGAGTTGAAGGCTTCTTTGCCCGACCGCAAAAGGGCCGCGTTGCCGGACTTGATGGCCAGGGCCGCTACGTCAGAAGTGACGTTTGGCCGGCTTTCATAGATCATGCCGATCAAGCCGAAAGGCACGGACCGCTTTTCGATTCTCAAGCCGTTGTCTGCTTCATGCTGGTCCAGCAGGCGCCCGACCGGGTCCGGCAGGTCAATCAGCGCCCGGATGCCGCTGGCCATGCCGGCCAGCCTTTCCGGCGTCAGGCGCAGCCGGTCAAGCATAACTGGTGAAATGCTGCCTTGGGCCTTTTCTAAATCGCGCTCGTTGGCAGCCAAAATCTCGGCCTGGCCGTCAACCAGCGCGTCGGCCATCAAGGCCAGGGCTTCGTTTTTGGCAGCCGTGTCCGCCAGGTTGACGGCGGCCTTGTTGGCCAGTAAGCTGTCGAGCAGTTGTTGAGTTGAACTTTGCGTCATATTTTTTCCTTTCTGTTGATCAAAGGGTAGTAACCCAGTCGTCGCGGTGGATGAAGATGCCTTCTGGGTGCTTTTGCTCTAGGATTTCAGCCAAAACCGGCTTGGAGAAGCGGGCCTTGCCCTTGCCGATCAGCCTCTTGCTTTCCAGGCTGTAGACTTCCACGATGTCGTCTTTGCGGAAATCGCCCTTGATCTGCTTGATTCCTGAAATCAGCAGGCTTGAGCCTTCTCTGGCCATGGCGTGCACCGCGCCGTGGTCGATGTAGACGCGGGCTTTGGCCGGAGCGTAGAAGGCCAGCCATTGTTTCTTTTGGTTGAAGGCCTTTTCGTTGGCCGTAAAAAGAGTGCCTTGGTTGTTCTGGTGCACGGCGTCGACCAGGGCAGTCGAGTCGGCCGAACAGATGAAGACCGGGACGCCGGATTTGGTGGCCATATCGGCAGCCTTGATCTTGGTTGCCATGCCGCCAGTGCCGTTGCTTGAACCA
>NZ_BOCG01000423.1 GCF_016587775.1 Lactobacillus nasalidis
GAGCCACCGGTGTCACTACCCAAGGCAGCAACTACTTCGCCGCTGGCAACGGCAGCTGCTGAACCACCGGATGACCCGCCAGGAACCTTGTTCAGGTTCCATGGGTTCTTGGTGTCGCCGAAGTAGGAAGTTTCAGTAGATGAGCCCATGGCGAATTCGTCCATGTTGGTCTTGCCGATGATGGTGGCCTGTGCTGCCTTCAGCTTGGCTACGACAGTTGATTCGTAGACCGGTACAAAGTTGTACAGAATGTGGCTGGCAGCCGTGGTCTTCAAGCCATTGGTGATGATGTTGTCCTTGATGGCAATCGGCACCCCGGCCAGCTTGTTGTCAAAGTTCAAGTCTTCAGCCGGCTTGGCGTCTTCGTCGACGGTGATGAAAGCGTTGATCTTTTCATCGGTCTTCTTGATGTTGGCAACCGTGTCCTTGGCCAATTGGTCGGCAGAAACAGCGCCGCTCTTCAGCTTTTCGTTTAAAGAATCGATTGTTTCGTTTAAGTAGTTCATTATTGGTTGTCATCCTTATTGATAATCACAGGTACCTTGACAAAGCCGTTGCTCTTGTCAGGAACGTTCTTCATCATTTCGTCACGCGTTTGCCACTTTTCAGGCTTGTCTTCTCTGAAGACCGTGTCCCGGTCAACCACTTGAACGGTTTCTTCAACGCCAGTCGTGTCGACTGCCTGCAATTCTTCGGCCATTTCCAAAATCTTCCCCATTTGCGGAGTGAACTTGGCCAGTTCTTCATCGCTAAATTCAAGCTGGGCTAATGCCGCAACGTGCTTGATGGTATCGTTTGTTACCTTTTCCACTTATGTACCTCCTAATTACCGCCATAGATGTGCGTCCGATAAGACCCGGTTGCCGTTTCCTTGGCCACGACCGCTTGCGTGTCGTTGACCGAAGAAATGGTGATTTCCACCGGCGAGCTGGTCCCCAGATACTTCTTTGCCCTGCTCTTGACCATCTGGGCAAAGCTCTGCACCTGCAGATAGCCGTAGAACTGCGTGGTGATGGCGATGCTTTCGTAAGCAAGCTTGCCGTCATAGTAGCGCAGGGTCGCCGTTACCCCGGAAACGTTCGGGAAGTAGTCCTCGATTTCATCCTTAAAACTGGTGAACTTGGATTCGTCACTGGAGCTGACCGCGCTGGCGCCGTCAACCGTTGGCAGAACCTGGGTCTTTTCGTTCACAGAGTTCCATTTAGATATTTTACTACTATTTGCGCTGGCTGTCCCATACGAGAAGTAAGTTCCCCCGACCAATGAGTCGGTGTCAGTCTTAGAGAAGAGGCCGACCATGATCGGAATGCTCTTGTACTTCTTCTTGGCGTGCAGGCGGGAAACGATCGTGTTGGCCGTCTTCTGCCCGAAGGACCGCCGCTCGGACAGGGAAATCTTCGTGCTGTACTCCGTGCCGCCGGACGTCTTGGTGTAGTAGTCAACCGAGTTCAGGCCCAGGCTGATGCTGATGCCGGCCAGCTTGTAGCTGGAGCCGCTCTTGACGTAGAAGTCCTCTTCCATGATCTGCTGCAGGATGATCGGGTTTCTGGTCGTTGACCCGGTCTTGCCGTTGTTCTTCAGGTTCAGGCCTTCCTTGTTGCTCTTGGAGTAGCGGCCCAGCCAGTTGGTGACCGTGGTTTCGTCGAGCTGCTGGCCTTCCTGGATGACATAGCTCTTCGTCGAGAAGACCTTCTTGGAGATCCGGATCAGGCCCCGCTCCATGGCGGATTCGTCGACGCTGTTGTCGTAATTGGTTGCCTCCAGGCCGGAAATATCACTGGTCTTGTAGACGCCCTTGCTCAAAAGCACCGAGTAGCCGCCGTCAGTGCCTGAAGTAGTTTCATATTTCTTGGTCTTGCTGGTCGTAGTCGTTGAATTGCTGGCCAGATCGGAATTCTTCAAATTGCCGCAAGCCGCCAGCAGCAAACTGCAGCTCGCCAAAGTTATCGCCTGTAAAAATCTCTTCACTTTTCTGCGTCCTTCTCTTCGATCTTAGAGATTGCCTCTGCCTCCGTCAAGCGCGGGATCCCCAGCGCTTCTGCCTTGGCAAACTTGCTGCCGGCATCGGCGCCGTAGATCAGGCAGTCCGTCTTCTTGGAAACCGACCCGGTCACCTTGGCCCCGAGTTCCTGCAGGCGCTTGGTGAATTCGCTGCGGGTGTAATGTTCCAGCTTCCCGGTCAAAACGACCGTCTTGCCCTTGAAGAAATTGTCCTCTGCCTCGCTGTCGTCACCCAAGTAGTCCATGTTGACGCCGGCCTCTTCCAGGCGGGCAATCAGTTTCCGCGCTTCCGCCTGCTGGAAATAAGTCGTCAAAGACTCAGCAATCGTCATTCCTATTGTATCGATTGCAGTGAGTTCTTGCACGCTTGCGGCAGCGATTTTAGACATATTTTTAAATTTCTGGGCAATCAATTGGGCAGCTTTCGCGCCGACGTTGTCGATCCCCAGACCAAAAAGGACCAGCTCAACGGAATTCTTCCGGCTTTCATCGATGGCCGCCAGCAGATTGCTGATGGACTTCTCCTTGAAGTGGTCCAGCTGGCTCAAGTCGTCAGCCGTCAGATAGTAAAGGTCGGCCACATTGTGGACCAGGTCCTTGGCAATCAGCTGCTTGACGATCTTTGGGCCAAGCCCTGCGATGTTCATGGCCTGCCGGGAGGCAAAGTGGGTGATGCCTTCTTCGACTTGGGCCGGGCAGGACGGGTTGATGCAGCGAAGAGCTACTTCTTCATCCAAGTGGACCAGGTCTTCCCCGCAGGAAGGACACTTAGTCGGCACCTCATAAGGAACAGAATCTTCGGCCCGCTTCTTTAAAACGACTCCGGAAATTTCCGGAATGATGTCGCCGGCCTTGTGCAGCTTGACTGTGTCGCCCAGGCGGACGTCCAGTTTGGCCAAGAGATCCGGATTGTGCAAAGAGGCCCGGGCCACGGTGGTGCCGGCCAATTGCACCGGATCCATCACGGCCGTTGGAGTCACGACCCCGGTTCTTCCCACGGTCCACTCGATTTCCCTAACCACCGTTTCTTCTTCTTCCGGCGGGAACTTGTAGGCAATTTCCCAGCGGGGCACCTTGACGGTGTTGCCAAGGTCGGCCTGCAGGGCCAGGTCATCGACTTTCAAAACGATGCCGTCGATTCCGTAAGGCAGGTCGTCGCGCTTTTGGGTGTACTCATCGATATAGTCATAGACGGCTTCCAGGCTTTCCAAGCGGCGGCCGCTGTCATTGGTGTGGAAGCCCAGCTTGGCCATTTCGCT
>NZ_BOCG01000424.1 GCF_016587775.1 Lactobacillus nasalidis
TCCTATTGGCGGTCGGGCTGGGACTGACGGCGCTGACATATTTCAAGACGACTGGCTACAAGAACCAGGTGGCAGTGATCACTGACCAGAAGATCAAGGACCGCTTGCTGAAGAAAGAAACCGACATTTACGGCAACAAGGACGAGGAGCGCCGGCAGTACCTGCACGTGCAGGTCTTAAGCGGCAAGTACAAGGGGCAGACCTTCAAGACGGTCAACACCTACTATCCTTCCCAGCTGGTGACCCAGAAGTACCGGGCCGGGGAGCGGATTTTCGTCACCGTCAGCAAGGGCAGTCTGGCCCTGGTTTCGCCGAAAAGAGACTGGGTCTTGCTGCTGACTTTGACTGTGACCCTGGCCTTGATGGTCGCCGTGGTTGGCCGGCGGAGCTGGCATTTGATCGTTTCCATGGCCATCAGCTGGATCCTCTTTTACGGGCTCATCCTCTGGGACGTGGCGGTCAACGGGGCTGGGATCGTGCTGATGTTCTCCCTGGCCGACATCGTCTTCTCCTTTTTCAGCCTGGCGATCGTCCAAGGGGTCAACAAAAAGATGCTGGTCACCTGGCTGGCGACCCTGCTGGGCGTCTTCGTCTCCTTTGCCCTCTGCTATCTGGTGATCAAGCTGACCGGGGAGAGCTACCTGAACTATGAAATGGGCGACTATGCCACCCAGGACGTGCGGGGCATCTTTATGGCCCAGACCCTGCTGGGCGTGCTGGGCGCGGTCATGGACGAGGCCACGGACATCGTCTCCAGCCTTTATGAGCTGATCCAGCACAAGCCGCAGATCAGCGTCAAGGAGCTGCTGGCCAGCGGGCGGACGATGGGGCAGGAAATCATGGGGCCTTTGATCAACGTTTTGGTTTTGATCTTCATTTCCGAGGCCCTGCCGGAGACGATCCTGTACTTCAGGGACAACAACACGATTTCCACCACCTTCAACTTCACCATGTCGCTGGGGGCGACGCAGAGCGCGGTTTCGGCGATCGGGATCGTTTTGACGGTCGTCTTCGCCAGCGTCTGCAGCCTGCTGTTTTTGAAAAAACCGGGGAAAGGAGCTGAGGAGAAATGAGCAGTCTTGGCGCGCTTATCATTGTTTTGGCGGTCTTGATGATGCTGGTCGGCGGGGAAACCGGGATCCGCAGCTTCTTCAGCGTCCTGATCAACACCCTGCTGCTGGTCCTGGTGGCCATGCTGATCTCCTGGGGTTTGAGCATCCCGGTCATCACCATGATCTTCGTTCCCTTGAAGCTGGTCACGATCATCTTCCTGGGCACCCATGACTACACCGTGGCCAAAAATTCCTTCTATGCCTCCTTGATCGTTTTGGCGGCCGTCAGCCTGCTGATTTTGGGCATCCAGCAGCTGGCCCAGGCGGCCGGCCTGGGGGCGGAAGCCGGCGAAATCCTGCTGGGCCA
>NZ_BOCG01000425.1 GCF_016587775.1 Lactobacillus nasalidis
ATCGGGTTGTAGTAGGACGGATTCCGCAGAATTGCCGCCAGAGTCGCCCCTTCCGCCACCGTCAGCTGACTGGCGTTTTTGCCGAAGTATTTGCGGCTGGCATCTTGGACCCCGTATACCCCATTGCCGAAGTAGGCATTGTTTAAGTACATGGCCAGAATCTGCTTTTTAGAATAGACCTTGGTTACCTGGATGGCGTAGAACATTTCTTCAACCTTCCTGGACAGGGTCTGCTGCTGGGTCAGAATCGAGTTCTTCACCAGCTGCTGGGTAATCGTTGACCCACCGCCGGCAATGGTGCCGTGGTGGATGACGTAACTGACGGCTGCCCGGGCAATCCCCTTGGGGCTGATCCCGATATTGGTCCAAAAAGTCCGGTCTTCAGTCGCGATGACGGCTTTTTGCACGTTCTTTGAGATCTTGCTCAAGCTGACGTAAGTCCCCTTGCCCGATGAAACCGACCCGGCCTTCTTGCCGTTTTGGTCGTAGATCACCGTAGTTTGGGCCAGCGAAGCCTGCAGGTTGGACAGGTTGGCTGTTTTGACTTTAAATGTATAATAAGAAGATACGGCTAAAAATAGGCTTAAAACGATCAAGATCAACCATCTTACCAGCTGGAAACGGTAGTTGATGCGTTTGAGCCAGCCCCGCAGCCTGTGTTTGGGCTGGAGGTCGTTTGCTTGTTTTCGCGCTTTGCGCCTGTTTTCCATTTATATCTGCTCCTTTGTTAGAACATAGTCTAAACAGTTTGATTTTAACATAAAAGCTGCCGGCAACCACGCTGGCAGCGGCAAGTTATCCATTTCTTAACTGGGGCAGAAAGCTTTTAAGAAAGATGAAAAAGACACAATCATGATTTACCATTTCAGTTTAACCTATCCCAGTGACCGGCCGGCAGCTTCCGTCAGCGACCTGCTGCGGGCCCTGCTGATTCCGCGCAAATGGCGCCATTACCTGCGGACCGAACGGCAGGTGCTGGTCAACGGCGAATACCGCAGCTTCAACCAGCCAGTCCAGGCCGGCGACCAGATCGACCTCTACCTGGACCAGGTCGAATCCCTTCAAGGCAGCTACCCGCCCAGCGGCCGCCTGCCGCACGTCATCTATGAAGACGACAACGTTCTGGTCATCGACAAGCCCAAAGGACAGAAGACCCACCCCAACCAGGGAGAAAACGGCACAGCCTTGAACGACTGCGCCAGCTACCTGGGCTACAGTCCCTATATCGTCCACCGGCTGGACATGCTGACTGGCGGCCTGCTGCTGGTTGCCAAGAATCCGGCCGTCGTGCCGATTTTGAACCGGCAGCTGACCAGCAAGACCCTCAAGCGGGACTACCTGGCCACGGTTGATTTGGAAAAAGCTTTGCCCGACCAGGGCACGATCGATCTACCGATCGGCCAGGACCCGCTTGACCAGAGAAAAAGACAGGTGCGCCCCGACGGCCTGCGGGCCATCAGCCACTACCAGGTTCTCAGCCGGCAGGGACGGCGGGCAAAGCTGCTGGTGAGCCTGGAAACCGGCCGGACCCACCAGATCCGGGTGCACCTGGCCGCCTGCGGCTGGCCGATCGTAGGCGATCCCCTCTATAATCCGGGATGCGGCAGCGAAGACCTGGCCTTGACCGGCTGGCGGCTGTCTTTTGTCAAGCCGTACAGCTTTGA
>NZ_BOCG01000426.1 GCF_016587775.1 Lactobacillus nasalidis
GGCTCTGGTAACCGCCAGGGCCAGCAAAGACGCCAGAGGGATCAAAGTCCCGGAAACGATGAAGCCGATCGCGGCCGGCAGCCAGTTTTTCCCGGCCAGCTGCCCCAAGTGAACCGGAAAGATCAAGTTGCCGGCTCCGAAGAACATCCCGAAAATCAGTGACGAGATGATCAAATACTGTTTAATGCTTAACTTTTTCATGATAAATCTCCTTGTAATCACTAGCATGATTCTGGGGAGATCAGCGCTAATCTCGAGTCGCTAAAAAAGAGTCAAAAAAAGCGTCCCAGCGGAAACCATGTTTCCGCAAGGACGCTTGTCGCGTGTTACCACCTTTGTTCGCTGCTTCGTCGCCAAAGCAGCCTTACCCCGTGCTGGCCCGTCGGCCAAGACGTTGTCGCTGTAAAGGGCGAACCCATTTGACACTTCGCGCGCGGCGTCGCATCAACCACTCAGAGCCTACTTTCGCTCCTGGACCCGTCTGCCGCTTTCCCAGCTGACCGCGGCTCTCTGCAAGACTTGCGTCCGGGCTACTCTGCTCTTTTCAGTGTTTCAACTCGTTTTTTAACTTGTTTATAATTTAATCCATTTCTCAGCGAAATGCAAGCTTTTTGTTCAAAAAATTTTAAATCAGCCGCAGCAGGGCCACGCTGGCCACGCCGGTGACCACAATCCACATCAGGCTCTTGGTGAAATATGCCACCAGCAGAGTCGGCAGGGTCGCCGTCAGATACTGCCAGTCGACCTTGGGCAAGTGGCCCTGCCTGGCCGTAAACAGGCTGCCGAACCAGAGGGTCGTCATGATGACGATCGGCACGAACTGCAGGAATTCCACCATCCATTTCGGCAGGCAGCACTTTTTCAGAATCAGAAAAGGCAGGATTCTGAGCAGGGTCACCCCGCCGCCGCAGACCAGAAAAGTTATCAGTAATTTACTCGAAAAAGACATGCTTGATCACCATTCCCACTAAACACCCCACTACCGTGACCACGATCGTGGACACGCTCGACGGCAGGAAGATCAGACCCAGGTAGGTCAGAACCATCGTCACGCCGATCATGACCAGCTGCAGCTCGATCTTGACCGACTGATCCGTAATCAGCTGCAGGTAAAGCAGGCCCAGGAACATGGCCACGACCGCGTAGTCCAGGCCCAGGGCCTTGGTGTCGGTGATGGCGCTGCCGATCAGTGCCCCGAACAAGCTGGAGAAGCACCAGGCCGCGTAAGCCACCAAATTGGCGGCGTTCAGCCATTCGTAGTTCAGCTTGCCCTTGGTGTAGTTGAGTTTGGTGATTGCCAAGGCAAAAGTCTCGTCCGTTACCAAGGTACCCAGCCAGAGATTTTTAACCAGCTTCTCGTTCTTGAACTTCGGAGCCAGGGTCATGGTCATCAGCAGCATCCGGGCACTCATCAAATTGGTTGCCGCGAAAATCGAGAACAGGCTGCTCCCGGCTGGCAGCATGCTGACTAGGGAGAACTCGCCCGAAGCAGTGTAGACCAGCAGAGACATGACAAAAGTCTCCAGTGGACTGAATCCGTTGGTATGCGCAATAATGCCAAAAGCCGTGCCGATCCCCACGTAGCCCAGAACGGTTGGCAGGGTATCCTTTACCCCGGTTTTGGCGTCTAATACATCGTTCAATTGTTTTTCCCCCATGTTAATGATCGAATCATTGCTTTGATTTTAACACAAGTTAGCCTTGATATGACGGGCTTTTTTGGCAATGTGCATAAAAAATTCTAAAGGCGCCGGCGCAGTTTTCCCTGCCGCGGACTCGGCAGCAGCTGCAGGCTGGTGGCCAGGATGACCAAAAGGCCGCCGATCATCTTCATGATCCCGAAATCGCTGCCCAGCAAAGAAACGGACAAGACGGTCGCCACCAGCGGCTCAAAGGCCTCCAGCATGCTGGCCAGGCCGGCGGAAATGTACATGACGCTGGACAAGTAGAGCGAGTAGGCAAAAACGGTGCCGGCGATCACGATGTAGACCACCAGACTCCACTCTTTGACCGTGACGCCCCGGGCCGGCAGCAGGACCAGGGCCGGGCTGAGCAGGATTCCGCCCAGCAGCATCCCCCAGGCCAAGACCGTGATGGTCCCGTACTTTTTGAAGAGCTTGGCCGGCATGGCAATCGCCAGAGCCTGGGTCAAGGCGCTGAAGAAGCCCCAGACCAAGGTTGCCGGCGTCACCGCCAGGTGGGAAAAGTTGCCGCCCGTCACCATCACCGCCGTGCCCAAAACCGCCAGCAAAACGGCGATCAGGTCGACTCTCCGGGGCAGCTGCCGGGTCTTGGCCGCCATGAAGCAGACGATCAAGACCGGGGCCAGAAAAACCAGGACCGTGGCCGTGGGCGCGTTTGAGGCCGAAACCGTGTAGAAGTAGGTGAACTGGGCCCCGGTGATCCCCAGCACTGAAAACAGCGCCGCATAGACCAGGTCGCGGGGATTCTTGAAGATGGAGAAGGTCCCCTTGCCCTTGTGCACCAGGGACACGAGCAGCAGGCAGGCGCCCGCCATCCAGGAGCGGACGTCAACCAGCCAGAAGGTATTGATGTTGGGGTTTTGATAGAGCATTTCCGCTGCCGTGCCCGAAATTCCCCACAAAGAGGCGCCGACAACCGCCAAAGCGATTCCCACTTGCTTTTCTTTCATTTTCTCTTTCACCGCCATAGTTTCACGTGTAACATTCCTGCTTGACTTGCAGTCAGATCCTTTTACATTATGACAGCTTTATGAGAATTTTGTTAGTCTCTTTCTAAAAAAGTGCACAAAAAAAGCAGCGCTTGTCCGCTGCTTGTCGTTTGCTACTTTTCTGCCTGTTCGATCAGGTACTTGAAGAGCCGGTTCATGATGGCGGCTTCCGGATCGCTGCTGCCGTGCATCTCTTCCGGGTGCCACTGGACGGCGATGACCTTGCCGTCCGTGCTTTCCAAGGCTTCCGGCACCCCGTCGCCGGCGCTGGCCGATTCGGTCAGGTCCGGGGCCACTTCCTTGATCAGCTGGTGGTGGAAGGAGTTGGTCATCAGGCTGCTCTGGCCCATGATCTTTTCCAGGGTCGTGCCGCTCTTGATCTTGACGGCGTGGGTACCCACGGCCGGCCGGGTGGCCTGCATGTGCTTCAAGGTCTTGCCTGGCCGCAAGGAGAGGTCCTGCCACATGCTGCCGCCGTGAGCCACGTTGATGATCTGGGCGCCCCGGCAGATGCCCAAGACCGGCTTGCCGGTCTCTTCAGCCCGCTTCAAAAGGGCCATGTCGAAGGCGTCGCGGGCCGGCCAGGTTTCCCCGCTCTTTTGGTCGATTTCCTCGCCGTAAAGGTGCGGGTCGACGTCATGGCCGCCCGACAGGATCAGGCCGTCAACCAGGTCCAGCTGCTGGCGGGCCATTTCCTCGCCGCCGGCCGTGAAAGGAATTACCAGGGGAATCCCGCCGTTTTTCAAGACGGAATCAACGTAGGCCGCGTTGACGTAAGTCCGCGGCTCGCCCATGAAGGGGCCGCCCTGGATCGTGACTTCTGAAGCTGAAATACCAATAACTGCTTTTGCCATCTTAATCTCCCATGTCTACAAACTTCTCCACCGCCAAAGCGATGCCATCCTTGTTGTTGCTGGCCGTGACATAGTCGGCCAGCTCCTTGATCTCACTGATCGCGTTGCCCATGGCCACCTTGAAGACTCCCGGCAGGCGGAAGTCGGACAGGTCGTTGTTGTTGTCGCCAAAGACCATGGCCTCCTCGGGCTGGATGTTCAGCAGATCCAGCAGGGCCGTCAGGGCCTTGCCCTTGGAGGTGCCGGGGGTGTTGAACTCCAGGCATTGGCCGCCGGAAGCAGAAATCTCAAATTCCCGCTCGGTCTCCGGACTGAAGCTGGCCCGGAACTTCTTCATCCGGCCCGGCAGCGAAACGTACTCGCCCTTGATGAACTCGTAGTGCTGACCGGCTTCCATCCGCTTGACGCCCATATTGCGGGCCTTGGCGGTGATGCCCACGCCGAAGGTGCTGGCCCCCGGCGCCACGTAAAAGTCCTTGGTGTCCATGAAATACGGGCCGAAGACCCCTCTTTGCTTGAGGGCCAGCAGGTGCTTCACGTTGTCATCGCTCAAGGGACTGGCGCTCAAGACTTCCCCGTCCATGCGCTGGACCAGGCCGCCGTTGTAGCAAATAGCAAAGTTGTCTTCCGGATCCAGCCTGAAGGGTTCAAAGACCTTCAGCACGCCCGGCAGCGGCCGGCCGGACAAGGGAACGACATAGATGCCTTTCTTCCGGGCCTGTTTCAAAACGTTCAAGGTCCGGTCGCTGACCTTCTTCTTTGAAGTCAGCAGGGTCCCGTCCAAGTCAACCGCGATCAATTTAATCTTCATTGGTGCATCCTTTCGTCTTTGCTACTATTTTACGGCAAAAGACAGCTGCTTTCTAATCTGTTGCTTAATCCGCCTTGTTCTTGTGGTTGTCGCTGCTCAGGCCCGGCTTGGTCTGCTGGCTGAGCAGGTACTGCTGGATCATCTTCACGACCTGCTTGTTCTGCGGCAGGCTGGAGTGCTGGGCCTCGGCCCCGGTGACCGTCATCATCGTGTAGCCTTTGACCTGGTTTTGGAAGATGTACTTGCCGGCTTCCACGCTGCTTTCCGGCACGATCCCGTCAGACTCGTAGTTTTCCCCGCCCGACAGGGAGTAGACGATCAAGCTTTTCGGCAGGCGCTTGCGGTACTTGATGAAGTCAGTCAGCATCTGCGTCTTGTACTTGGTGCTTTTTTCACTGAAGTTGTACGGCGACCCCAGGGTCATCAGCCGCTTCATGACGATTTCGTCGTCATAGTCGCTGTAGTAGTGCTCCAGCCAGTAAGTCCAGATCAATCCCCCGTTTGAGTGCCCGAAGGCCTTGAAGTTGTTGAACTTGTAGTTCTGTGCGATTTCGTAAAAAGCATCGTCCAGCCAGCCGGCCTGTTTCTTGATGTTGCTGTAGCCGTCATGGTTGTTTTGGAAGCCGATGACGATAAAAGGCTCATTGTCCCCTTTTTTGATCGAGCCGGAATAAGTCAAAGTGCCGTCTTCACTGATTTCCACCTTCAGCAGGCTGTGCTTGTAAGGCGTATTCTCGTTGAGCAGGTCAACCAGCTCGTTGAAGCGGTTGACCGTGGCGCTGGAGCCGGGCACCATGATAAGGGGCGACAGCTGTGATCTTTGCCGTTCTGCATGTTCCTTGTTGGTCTTTTTCATCCAGGAATAGCCCGGAATGGCCAGCAGCACGATGATCGTCAGCGCCAGGACGATCAGTTTCCAGTTGCGACTTTTAAACATGACGATCGTCCTCCATTTCATAGTCCCGCAGCAGGACCTTGGTCCGGTTGTCCAATTTGACCGCCGGAATCATCAGCACTACGTCCAGGCAGAAGAGGAAAATCGTGAAAAACAGGGTCGGCCAGTTGCCGTTGGTCGCGAAGAAGGCCACCAGCGGCCCCGGCGTGCCCGTCAAAACCGTGTAGACCGGCGTCGGCACCAGGCGCAGGGTGATGGCCAGGGCCGCGATCAGCATGTTGACCACCGGCACGAAAATCAGCTGCAGGACGTAGATCGGGTTCAGAATCACCGGCAGCCCGATCAAAAAGCCCCGCGAGGAACTGAAGAGCAGCGGCCAGAGGTTCATCTTGGCCACCGTTTCCGGTTCCCTGCGCCGGCCCCAGATGAGGATGGCCACTGCCAGGGCCAGGATGGCCCCGCAGCCGCCCATGACCCCGTAAGTCGAAATCAAAGAGCCGCCCAGGTAAGGATAAGGAATCTTCCAGACCGACCCCCGCCGCAGGACGTAGGTCAGGTTGGCCGTGGCCGCCGCGGAGTTTTCAACGTTGCTGAGGCTGTTGATCGGCGCTTCGATCCCCAGCCAGCTCAAGAAGCTGGCCAGAGCCGTCGCCGGCACCGTCAAAAGCAGGTTGTTGGAATTTTCAACCGGGGTGATCAGGGCGGTCAGGCTGAAGTTGGCCTTGACCTTGCTGATGGCAGCGTAAAGGATGCCGCCCAGCACGATCCCGCCGATCACGGTCACCAGGGTCGGCTTCAAGGCCCGCAGCGCCCGGTCCTGCACCAGCTTGGTGTGCTCATAGTCCACGGCTTCATAATCCGCGCCCAGCCAGTGGAAGATCTGCCCGACCCCATAGCCCAGCAGCAGGGCAAAAAACGTGTACTGGAAGCTCAAAAAGCTCCCCGACAGCAGCGAGATCCGCCCCGTCAGGCCCAGCTCAAACAGATAGATCATGATCAAGAGCGTGGTCAAAGCGCTGATTCCCGCCATGGTGGCGTCTTTACGGTAAATTTTGGCCGTGAACGAGGCCGCGAAATAAACCGTGAACAGGCAAAAGAGGCTGAAGATAACTTCAACCACGCATTGCGACAGACTGGTCCCGATGTCCCAGAAACGGTCGCTCATTATTTTGTCAAAATCAAACAGGTTATAGATAAAGCTTTCCGGCGCAAAAATGCTGTCCTGCAGCACCTGGAAAAAGGCGCCCACAGTCGCGATCGGCATCAAGACGGCAAAGGTTCGCTGAGCCACCCTGAAGAAGGAACGGCGGCGCAGCCAGATGCACCACTTGGCTAATTTGTCCATTACTCTTCCCCCCACAAAAACTACTTTTATTATACAAATTAAATTACTGGATAACCATTTTTTTCGGCTTTTTCGCACAAAAAACCGGACCAATCAAGTTGGTCCGGTTCCTTACAAGTTATCTAACATTTTCAGCTGTCTCAGTTGCCAATGTGGGGTTAACCAGCATTACCAAACCGATGATGAGTGTTAGTAATCCCATGGTAGCTGCCTGCTTTCTATGTAGTTTTAACTTAAAGGTATAAGCTATATTCTCATTCTACCGGCCCGGCTGCCAAAAAGCGAGCCATTTGCTCATCCTTAAGGAATACTTTACAAAAGTAAGTAGAATCCAGCAAAGATCAACAGAAAAGAACAAAAACAAAAAACAAAAAACAGAAACAAAAAAAGCCAGACTTCCGTCTGACTCTTGCTTGGCGCGGCAGCTTCCTATCCTCGCAGGCAGTTTCCCACCAACTACTTTCGGCGTTAAGAAGCTTAACTGCTGTGTTCGGCATGGGAACAGGTGTATCCTTCTTGCCATT
>NZ_BOCG01000427.1 GCF_016587775.1 Lactobacillus nasalidis
CCAGGATCAAACTCTCAATTTGAAATTGAGCCTTTTTAATCTGCTCCAGATTATTTGCTTGCGAATTGACTTCGCTTATTTGATTGGATCAAACTTTGTTTGACCCGCACACTGCGAAACTTTGTTCAGTTTTCAAAGTACCAACTGCGTCTTTGTGACGCAACGTTTTATATCTTACTCGCTTGTCGGCTGTTTGTCAACAGGCTTTCGATATTTTCTTGATTCAAGCTCTAGGGCTCGTTTCAAGACAAATGATACTTTACCTGTTTTTCACCTTTTCGTCAAATCGGCCAGTTTATTCGGTTTATTATGTGCACACGCGGCAACGTTGTCATTTTTAGGATTCTGCGCTTTTCCCTTTTGTCCAATTTTCTCCCGCCCAGGCCGCTAAAAGCCTGGCTTTAGTTCGTTTTCAAGCCCTTTTTCGGGGGAAACTTTTTTAAAAAAATGTTTTTTCTCCGTTAAAAAGCGGCCAAAAACAAAAACCGCGGACTAAGTCGCGGTTTTCAACCGTAATTATTTTCTTTTCGTCTGCCTAAAGCCGTTTTCCAGATAGTCCAAGCGGCGGTTCAGCTGCCGGTTCAGTTTGTCCAAATCGACTTCTTTGCCGGCCCGGTAGTCAGCCGCTCCGCTACTGATGCAGCTGACCAGGACCAGCAAAAAGGAGTGCAGGAGGAACTTCAAGTCTTCCTGATCCTGCAGGTTGACCTTCGCGGCCATCTTCTCCAGCTCCTCTTGGCTCAGTCCGGACAGCGGCTGCTGCACGTGCTGCACGCGCGGCATCTGCTGCTGGTAGAGCAAGTCGATCTGCCGGTAGAAAAAGGCCCGGTTTTCCCCGTAGAAGACTTCCTTGAGCCAGCGGGGCAGAACCTGGCGGGCCAGCTTGAAGGGATCGTAGTCGCTTTCTGCCAGCTGCTGGTAGGCTTCAGCAAACAGCCCCCGGCTGATCTGCTCGCCCAGATAGCAGTACACGTCTTCCTTGTCGTCAAAGTACTGGTAAAAGCTGCCCCGCGGGATCCCGGCCGCCTTGATCAAGCGGTTGATCGAGGCATCGTCCATGCTGTGGGTGAAAAATTCTTCCCGGGCCGCCCGCATGATCCGGTCCTGCTTTTCCTGGGGCAGGTTGAAAAAAGTCTGACTCGGCATCGTTTACTCCTTCCGCAAAGCTTCCACCGGATCCAGCTTGGAGGCGTGGTTGGCCGGCAAAATCCCCGCGATCATGCTGATGACGATGCTGATGACCAGGCCAGTCAAGGCATACTGCGGCGTTAAGCTGACCACGGTGGCCTTAAAGGCTGACTGGGTCACGTGGTTGATCCCCAATGACAAAAGCCAAGTCAGGGCCACCCCGATGATCCCGGAAGCCAGCCCCAGCAAAAAGGCTTCGCTGGAGAAGATCCGCCGGATGTCCTTGCGCCGGGCGCCCAGGGCCTTCATGACCCCGATTTCCTGGGTCCGTTCGACCACGGAGATGTTCAAGACGACCAGGATCATGATGGCTGAAACCAGCAGGGAAACGGCCGCGATCGCCGTCAAAACGTAAGTCAGGACGTTCAGGATGCTGTCGAACATTTCCGTCATCTGCTCCTGCATGGAGCCGGCAAAGCCCTTGTCCTTGGCTGCCTGCTTGATTGAGGAAGTGTACTGCTTGTCCGTAGCCGTCAGGTAGACCACGTTCGGCTTCAAAGTCAGGCCGTTGTCCTTGAAGATCTTGGCCAAATCGCTGTAAGGCAGAAGCAGGGTGCTGACCTGGCCGGAGCCAGAAGCCTCGTAGACCCCGACCACCTTGACCGTCTTGGTGACGGTCTTGGTGCCGATCTGCAGGCTGGCCTTGACCTTCTTGCCCAAAATCTTCTTGCTCAGGTTGTCGGCGCTGCCACTGTCGATCATGACCTCGTTCTTGCCGGCCTTAGGCAGGCGGCCCTTCTTGATCTCCGACTTGGCGATGCCGTCGTTGACCGTCTTGAGGTAGATCATGCTGGCCGTCTTCTTGCCCAGCTTCAACTGGTTGCTGCCCAGCGAAATGGCGCTGTAGCCCTTCTGCAGCTTCTTGACGTGGGCAATCTTTTGCAGCTTCTTCAAGTCCTTCTTGCTAAAAGCCGAAGCGCTGCTGGTCCCGGACAGGGAAGCCATGTTTTTCTGCTGCTGCTTGGCCAGGGCCGCGCTGTTTCCGGTCTGCTGGGCCTGCATCCCCTGCTGGCGCATCTTCTGGCTGGAAGTCTTCTGAATTTCCGCCACCAAAGGGTTGGAGTAGGTGGTCATCTGCCCGCTGACGTAGGAGGTGACCCCCTTGCCCAGGCTGAGCATCAGGATGACGGACATGATCCCGATCCCCATCCCGGTTGCCACCAGGACGTTGCGGCTCATCTTGGCCTTCATGTTCTTAAAGGCCAGGGCCACCGCCTTGAACCAGCTCATCTGCTGGATCTTGACCTCGGTTCTGGCCTGCGGGTGGTGGTCCAGGGGCTTTTGCTCCTGGTCGCTGACGATCTGCCCACGGTCGATTCTGAGCACCCGGCTGCAGTGGCTGGCCACCTTGTCTGAGTGGGTCACCATCAAGACCAGCTTGCCCGAAGCCGCGATGTCCCGGATCATGTTCAAGATGACGTCGGTCGTTTCCGCGTCCAGCGCCCCGGTCGGCTCATCGGCAATGATGACGTCCGGGTCGTTGGCCAGGGCCCGGGCAATGGCCACCCGCTGCTTCTGCCCGCCGGAGAGCTGGTCGGGCTTTTTGTACATGTGCTCTTTCAAGCCCACCTGTTCCAGCAGCTCCATGGCCCGCTGGCGGCGGACCTTCACTTCCGCGTTGGACAGGGTCATGGCGATCGACACGTTGTCGATCAAGTCCAGGTGCGGAATCAGGTTGAAGTTTTGGAAAATAAAGCCGATTGATTTCTTATGGTAGTTGACCATTTCCTTCTGAGAAAAATCGCGCAGGTTCTTCCCCTCGTACAAAATGGCCCCTTCAAAGTCAGAGTCCAGGCCCCCGATCGTGTTCATCAGGGTCGACTTCCCCGACCCGGATTCCCCGACGATGGCCACCATTTCGCCAGCGTCGAATTTGGCGCTGACCCCGCGCAAGGCCTCGTACTGGCCCCCGCCCGGCATCTTGTAGTATTTTTTGACGTCTTTCAGTTCAAGAACAGGCATCAATCCATCTCCTTAGTTTTAAAAAAATATGACAACTTGTCATATGACATGTTGTCATATTACCCCCCAGCCGGACTCCTGTCAAGCAGGTCAAAGAAAAAACTCTCCCAAAAGGGAGAGTTTTTATCAGCAGCTGGCGCCGTTTTGAATCTGTTCAGCCGTCAGTTCGCTTGGCTGGTAGACGTTGACCCCGACCGCGCTGTCGATCAGGCCGCTGCCATCGCTCAAAGACAGCATGCCGTACTGCTCGCCGACGCTCAGGCTGTCATCCAGAAAGCCCATTTCCGCCTGCCCCGTGTAGAGGTCCAGGCCCAGCTCATTGGCGATCTTGATCTGGTAGTCCGGGTCGGCCTGGTCCAGGGCTACGAACTGGAAGTTGGCCCCGATCGTGCAGGTGCCGCCCTGCAGGGAGTACTTGTTTGACCCGTCGTTCAGGGCCAGCAGCAGGACTGCCTTGTCTCCCCGTTTCTTTTGCAAAAATTCGCCCGCTTCTGGGCTGAAAGTCATTTTAACCATTTTGTCTGCTCCTCATCGAAATCACTTATTTTTTGATAGTTCAAGTATAGCAAGCTTTTCCCAAACTAAAATTGATCTGCATCAATTTTTGCCCTTTCCTGCCGGGAAAAAGGGTTAAGAATGTTATAATTTGCCTAAATCAAGGATAGAGAGGTGAGCCAAATGACCAAATTGAAATGCAATCTTGACGACGACCTGGCCATCCTGCTGCGGGACTATGCCGAACAGCAGGGGCTGGACCAGGACGCCATCGTCAACCAGGCAGTCAAGGACCTGCTTGCCAAGAAGCTGGGCAAGCACAAGATCGCCCAGCTGCTGAAAGACAGCGAGCCGGAAAACGACTACCGGCTTGAGCACTTCTTCAGCGGCTACGACTGGCCGGAATAACAAAAAAAGCCTAATTCCACCAACATTGGAATTAGGCTCACACAGTGCGTGCCAAAGCAAACCACATATTAACGGCTGCTTTCGCTACCGGAGAAAACAGCCTAAGCATTTGACACAAGATAGATTATATACTCTAACCCGTCCTCGGACAATCTTTTTGAAGCGAAAGCTTATTTTTTTAATTTCGCGAGGACATCTTTATTCTTCAAAGCTGTCTTTGGCAGCTTTTTCTTTTTCCGCCAGGAATTCGTGAAATAGTAGTCGCTCAAGGCGTAAATCGGCTTGACGTACTTCTGCTTCATGAAGGGGCGCACGGCCTGGTCGACGGCCAGCCAGCCGTTCCAGCCCAGGTGGATCGTGTCTTCCATGAAGTACTTCTTCTTGCCGTCTTTGGACAGGTCGTAGACGTTGCCAAAGCCCTGGCTGACCAGCTGGTGCTTGATCTTGGTCACGGCCATGTCGTACATCTTCTGGGACAGGCCAGTGTACTTCTGCCACTTGGCATTGACCGGCGGAATGATGAAGAGGACCTGGGTCTTGTCCTTGGCAAACTGGTTCAAGAGCAGCTCCAAGTCGGAGTATTCCGGAGATTCAACATAGTTGAACTTCTTCTGGCTCCCCTTCAGTTTCTTGAGCAGCTTGGCATTCAGGCGCTTTTTGTAAAAGCCGGCCCGGATGCCGAAAGGATTGCCCTTGGTGTTCTTCTTGGCCTCTTTCTCAGACGCCCGCTTCAAGCCGGCGTAAGAGTAGGTGTCGGGCAGCTTCTTGCCCTGCTGCTCGATCTTGCCCAGCCGGTCCCGCAGCTGCCAGGAAGTGAAAAAGCTGTCCTCATTGGAGTACATCCGCCGCCGCCAGCGCAGGTAGTAGCGTTCCTTCGTG
>NZ_BOCG01000428.1 GCF_016587775.1 Lactobacillus nasalidis
GCTGGCCCAGCGTCTGCAGCACCAGGCACCCGACCGCAAGATCAAGCAGCTGCAGCAGGAAAACAGCTTCCTGGCCAAGAGCCTGCAGGCCCAGATGCAGCGGCAGCTGGAACAAAAGCAGGCAGCCTGCGGCCGGCTGGTGCAGCAGCTCGATGACTACAGTCCCTTGAAGACTCTGGCCCGGGGCTACAGCTATACGACTGACGAGAAGGGTGAAGTTGTCAAGTCGGTCAGCCAGCTGGCTGCTGGCGACCGGGTCTGCCTTCACTTGAGCGACGGGCAGGCTGTTGGCAAGATTGAAGAAGTTAAGGAAGAAAAAAATGACTGAAAAGAATAATTTTGAAGAACAGCTCAAGGAGCTGCAAGAAATCGTGACCCAGCTGGAAAACGGCCAGCTGTCTCTGGAAGAATCCCTGAACCAGTTCCAAACCGGCGTCAAGCTGAGCCGGCAGCTGAAGCAGGAACTGACTCAGGCGGAAAACACCGTGGCCAAGCTGATTGAGACTGACGGCAGCGAGAAGGTCCTGGACCCGACCGACGCCTCAGCACCGAAGGAATAAGA
>NZ_BOCG01000429.1 GCF_016587775.1 Lactobacillus nasalidis
AGTTTTGAGAGTACCAACAATAAGTACTTGGGCCTGTAGCTCAGCTGGTTAGAGCGCACGCTTGATAAGCGTGAGGTCGATGGTTCAAGTCCATCCAGGCCCATTGAAATGTGAAGATTGCTCTTTACATTTCGGGCAAGATGGAGTAACATCTTAAAAGTTGATATTTACGGGGGCATAGCTCAGCTGGGAGAGCACCTGCTTTGCAAGCAGGAGGTCATCGGTTCG
>NZ_BOCG01000430.1 GCF_016587775.1 Lactobacillus nasalidis
GCTCCAAGGAGCGGGTCAGCTACCTGCTTAAGGAGCTGGACTACTACGGCTGCAGCGGCCCCCGCCCCTGCGGCCTGGTCTTCTGCAGCCGGCAGGAAGAAGCCCGGGAACTGGCCCGGGCTTTTGCTGACCAGGGCCAGCCGGCCCAAGCCCTGACCAACCGGGATTCATCCGCTGCCCGCCGGCAGGCGATCAAGGACCTGGAAGCAGGCCGCCTGCACTATCTCGTGACGGTCGACCTGTTCAACGAAGGCGTCGACATTCCCGCCCTCAACCAGATCGTCATGCTCCGCCCCACCCAGTCGGCGACCGTCTTCATCCAGCAGCTGGGCCGGGGCCTGCGCCGCTTCCCGGGCCAGGAATTCGTCACCGTCCTGGACTTCATCGGCAACTACCAGAACAACTACCTGATTCCCCTGGCCCTGGCGGGGAAAAAGCTCTCCCGCGACCAGCTGAAATACCAGCTGCAGACCGTCAGCTTTGCCGGCCTGTCCACGATCAGTTTCAGCCGGATCGCCAGCGAGGAGATTCTCCGCTCCCTGGACCAGGTCAAGCTGGACTCGCTCAAGCAGCTGCGGGAGGCCTACGCTGACCTTGCCCAGCAGCTGGGCCGGCCGCCGCTCTTGCTGGACTTTGCCAAAAAAGGCCGGGTCTCGCCCCGCCTCTGGCTGGAAAACAAGTCCCTGCCCCACTACGGTGCCTTCCTGGAAAAAGTGGGCCAGCCCTGCCAATTGACGAAATACGAGAGCCAAGTCTTGTCCTTCGTCAACAAGGAGCTGGCCCCCGGCCAGCGGCCACACGAGCTTTTGCTTCTGCAGGCCCTTTTGCAAAAAGGCCCAGTCAGCCAGGCCGACTTCCAAACTCTTTTAAGAAATTACGGGGCCTACGACTCCCCGGACCTGGAGAAATCCCTGGAGGCCATTCTTTCCCTGGACTTCTATGAGGTCAAAAGCGGGGCGACCACCCAAAAGGCCAAGTACGGCGGCGAAGCAGTCGCCAGCTTGACCGGCGGATTCTGGCGGATTAATTCCAAGATTGCCCAAGGCAGTCCAGACTTTCTCCGCCTGTTCCAAGACGCGGTCGAAACCGGCTTGCTTCTCGCGAAAGAAAAAGACCCGGCTCAAGACTTTACCCTCTATGAGCTCTACGACCGCAAGGAGGTCTGCCGCCTGCTCAACTGGCCGCTTGACGTCAACCGGCCCATGTACGGCTACCGGCTGAGCGGCG
>NZ_BOCG01000431.1 GCF_016587775.1 Lactobacillus nasalidis
GTAGATGTTGCCCGCGTCAGTCAGGGCAAAGCGGCCGGCCGCCTGGTCGGCGTCGTCAAAGACATAGGAAGTCGTCTGGTAGATCGGCACGGCCCGGGCGCCAGTTTCATCGATCGGCTGGCCGGCATGGACCTGCAGGGTTTCAAATGACAAACCTTCGTTGCTGATTGCTTCTTTACTCATGATGGTTACCTCGCTTGTGTTTTTCGTAATATTGATTAGCTGCTGATTGAAATGCTTAAAATATTGCTGTTAAAAACCCAAGCGGCACATGTAGCCGACCCCGATCGCTGATCCGCGCCAGAGGATCAGCCAGCGTTTTGTCTGCTGATACCGTTTCCTGCTCATGAATCATCCTCCGAAAAAAAGCCGCCCAACTAACCAGTAGTTCAGGCGGCCATTGCTATCTTCAATACAGTCAACGATTTCAGGATGGTGAACCACAGGTATTCGCTTCAATGCTAAAAGACATGCTGCACATCAGCATGTTGCCTGGCATGGCTTGCATTTGGCACTTCTTAGTCGCGAATTCCATGATGGTTCTCCTTTCTTCATCAGTTCTTAATTTGTCTTTAAGTATACTAGCCAGCTGGCGAATGTCAATCCTTTCCAGAAAATTTTTTCAAAAGAAAAACCAGGGAATCATGGCAGTGATTCCCTGGTTGTCAGTCCTATTCAGCAAACTAAGACTTTGAAAGTCCTTTTCAACAAATCTTAATTTGTATTTAAAGTATACCGGCTTTTGGCCTTTTGTCAATCTTTTCCGTCAAAAAACTACGACTGGGCAACCAGAACCTCGTTGCCGCCCTGCTTTTTGACCATGTACATCAGCTGGTCGGCCTTCTGGTAGAGCTGGTCGACGTTCTTCAGATTGTTGTTGTAGTGAATGACGCCGCAGGAAAAATGCAGCTGGCTCAGCCGGCGGCCATCCAAGGAGATGACCTTTTTGGCAAATTCCTGCTGCAAAGCCCGCAGCTGCTTGCGGCACGCTTCTTCTGACGCGCAGTGCATGGCAAAGACGAACTCATCGCCGCCCAGCCGGGCCAGCACGTTGTCGCTGCTCGGGTCGAAACTGTCGGCAAAACCCGCCTTGTCCTGGTAGCAGACCCGCAGGCCCTTTTCCAGGCTCCGGCTCAGCTCCTGGATTGCCAGGTCCCCCATCCGGTGGCCGTAGCTGTCGTTGATCTGCTTGAAGTGGTCGATGTCGACCAAACCGACGAACAAGTCGCCGCACTCCGGCTGGTCAACCGCTTTTTGCAGCAGGGTCATGAAGGTCGACCGGTTCATCACCCCGCTCATGCGGTCAAAATTGGCCTGAACCCACAGCTCCCGCTGGCTTTCATTGTACTTGTTCAGCAGCAGGTATGAAGCCAGGCGCCCTTTCTGGATGACGTAGTGCAGGGCCAAAGAGGCAATCGTGTAGATCAGGCCGTTGAAGCTGTCGAGCTGCCACATCACCTGCCCCTTGAACACGTAGGAGCACAGGCTGAAGACCAGCAGCATCAAGAGGTAAAAGGCGCTGATCGCCAGCATCGTGTCCATCAGCAAAACCGCGACCAGCACCGCGAACACCAGATAGGTCGTCGCCACATGGTGCGGGTCGATGCTCGAGTCAGCGATGGCAAAAGTCAGCAAAAGCGCCATCGTGCTGTAAGAAGTCACTCGGACGGACATCCTGGTCTTCTTGATGAGCACAACCAAAAGCAGGTTGGCCAGGCAGCCGGTGAAGTACATCGGGAAATAAGACCGGTGCAGGCCCGCCAAGGAGAGCAGGGTGAAGATTCCCAAAGCGAGCACGAAGAGCTTGATCAGAAAAGTGCAGCTCTTGAGATTGTGGTCTTCGATGTGCGGCAGACAGCTGTCGTAGACTTCCCGGCTGTCCCCGTAATAATTGATTTTCTCCAAATTCATTTTTGTCTTTCCTAAACAAATCCTAAGCCAGCGGCAGAGTCATAAAGTTGTGCGGCAGCATGGTCAAAGCCGCAAACAGCAGGTTCAAGACAAGGGCCGCCGTCAGCGCCCAGCTGCCCTCCCGGCTCATCAAGTGAGCGATCGCCAGCAAGATCACGGCCGCGCCGGCTGCCAGCAGCTGGCCGGCAAAAGCCAGCCCGCCCGCAGCCAGTACTAGGCC
>NZ_BOCG01000432.1 GCF_016587775.1 Lactobacillus nasalidis
GCAACGACGCCGGTGGCTTCTTCTGGGGCAGCTACAATGACCGGGTTCCGGGCTTGGCTGCCAGTCACGCGCACACCTTTGGCCGCCTGGCTGGTCAATCTGCCGCTGGATTGACGCCAGATGAAAAGAAGGCTGCTGTGTTCAAGAGACCCACGTTGACGCAGCCAGCGGGGCAAGTCATATTTAAACGAGATGTTGTGAAAGCAGGTCTGCTCTATGCGAGCAGGCCTATTTTTTGTGCAGGATGGTATAATGAAAGCGAGGTGAAACGAATGAAATATGAAGCCGCGATTTTTGATATGGACGGCACTATCTTAGACACGAGCGCTGACTTGACAGCCTCATTGAATTACGCGTTTGAAAAGACAGGCCACCGGCATGACTTTACGGTTGAAGATATCAAGAACTTCTTTGGCAGCGGGGTCGTGGTGGCTGTTACCCGGGCTTTGGCATATGAAGCAGGCAGCAGCCGGGAGAGCCTGGTGGCTTTTGGGACTAAGGATGAGCAAATCCCGGAAGCTGTTACTCAAGCGGAAGTTACCCGGGTTCTGGAAGTTTTCAAGCCCTACTACGCTGAGCATTGCCAAATCAAGACCGGTCCTTTCCCTGGGATTTTGGACTTGATGAAAAATCTGCGGCAAAAAGGGGTCAAGCTGGCTGTTGTCTCCAACAAGCCAAACGAAGCCGTGCAGGTCTTGGTTGAGGAACTTTTCCCTGGCAGCTTCGACTTTGCCCTGGGTGAAAGAAGCGGGATCCGCCGCAAGCCGGCTCCGGACATGACTGCTGAATGTGTCAAGGTCCTGGAGGTTCCAAAAGACAAGTGCGTTTACATTGGCGATTCAGAAATCGACATCCAGACCGCGCAAAACTCAGAAATGGACGAGATTGCCGTGGACTGGGGCTTTAGAAGCGTCCCATTTTTGCAAAAACATGGGGCAACCATGATCGTAAATTCGGCTGAAGAGCTGGAAGAAGCAATTTTAGGTGAGTAATATGGAGATCAAGTTTGAAGCAGACCACAAGCGGGCCGCCGTTTATGACGAAGGCAAGCTGATCGGTCAATGTGTTTATGAAGACAAGGGTGATCACTGGATCATCACGACTACCAAAGTTGACCCGGCTTATGGCGGACAGGGCCTGGGCCGGAAACTGGTTGATGCCGTTGTTGCTGCAGCCCGGGAAAAAAGCGTCAGATTGCGGGCTACTTGCTCGTATGCGGCCAAGGTTTTAACCAAGCCGGGCTACGAGGATCTGCATTAAGCAAGATAAAAGCATCCCTGCTGCAGAATTTTCGGGGAAGGGATGCTTGTTTTACTGAACGGAAAAAGACTGCCTTTTGGCAGTCTTTTTGTTTACAAATACTTTTGTGCGTTCAAAGCGGCGTTTCTGCCGGAGTAGAAGGCGTATCCCGCGCAGGTACCAGGCATGTTCGGGCCGTAAGTGTCACCGGTCAAACCGCTGGCGTCGTTGCCGGCAGCATACAGGCCAGGAATTACCTTGCCGTCAGCGTCTTCAACTTCATTGTTGACGCTGACCTTCAAACCACCCATGGTGCAGAAGGCACCGATGTTCAGCTTAAAGGCGTAGAATGGACCGTTTTCAACTGGAACCAGGTATTCAGCATCCTTGCCGAAGTCTTCGTCTTCGCCTTGTGCGGCAAAGCCGTTGTAGCGCTTGATCGTAGCAGTCAGCTGGTCCTTTGGCAGGCCGGTCTTTTCGGCGAGTTCTTCGATAGTGTCGGCCTTGAAGATGAACGGCTTGTCGTCAGCTACGGCTTGAGCGATTTCGTCAGCCAGCTTGTCCATCTTTTGTCCGCGTTCAACGTAAACGCCCAGGCCCATGAAGTTCCCGTCCTTGGCCATTTTTTCAATCACGCCGGTGTCCAAGATGCTGTAGACTTCATTTTGGGTGTAGAGAGCATTGCCAGCGTAACTGAAGTTGTAGATCACGGACTCGTCGACGAAGCGGTTACCGTCTTCGTTGACCCACAGAAGCGGTTGCTGGCCGGCTGCGACGTTCATCTGGCTGCTCATCATCTTGAAGTATGGCTGGTCAGGGTCATCCAGGTAGCCGCCGAAAAGCATCGCCATGCCAGTGCCGTACTTGCGGCCGCCCACGCTCCAGCCAAGGCGCAGACCGTCACCAGTCCCTTTGCCGCTGGAGACCGGAATCATCCGGCTTAAGTCATAGTCGGTTTCCTCAGCCATCATTTCCTTGTTGTTGAGGTAGCCGCCGGCAGCCAAAATGACAACTTTGGCCAG